>CAZJTG010000074.1:9057-15372 GCA_964548865.1 uncultured Solibacteraceae bacterium | reverse complement strand
GCCCGGGCGCAAGCGTTGCGCGCCGTCAGTGCGCGGCGCGGGCGGCGGCGCGGGCCGCGACCACCTGGTCGGCGGTGCGGCCGGTCAGTTCGGCGAGGTGGTCGAAGCGCGCGTTGTAGGTCCCGACGCCGGCCGTCGCCGAACCCGCGGTCCAGCCCGCGGCCGAACCCCAGCCGCCACCGGCGCCCGTCTTCACGGCGCCCGCATTCACAGCGCCCGCGACCGCCGCGGACTTGCGAAGCTACCCGAGAGCGACGTTTCTGGATCGACTGGTGGCTTTTGCGCTCGACGCCATCCTCGTGGCGATCGTGAACGGATGGTTGATGGCCGGCTACTTCAGTTTCGGCCGCGGCCCGGACAACGCTTATCTGGCGGTGCTCTTCATCTACCACGTCGCGTTCTGGGCGTGGAAGGGCACGACGCTCGGCGGCATCATCGTCAACATCCGCATGGTGCGGACGACGGGGGAGACCCCCCGATTCATCGACGCGCTCGTGCGCGGTCTTTCGGCGATCTTCTCGGTGGCCGCTCTGTTCATCGGCTGCCTGTGGATGCTGACGGACCCGCAGAAACAGATGTGGCACGACAAGTTCGCCGGTACGCTGGTCGTCAAAGTCCCGCGTGACATCGTCCTGTCGTAACTCAAATCACCCAATCACCAAATCTCGAGATCACGAGATCTAATATGATTGCCCCATGGGTGATTCGGGCGAGGGACTGATCGACCAGGATTCGAGGATCCAGGAGCGGATGGAAGAGCTTGCGCGGGCGCGCGAGCAACAGAACGCGCCCGAGATCAAGGATCCGGAAGCCGTCCGCGAACTGGAATCGCTTCGCCTGGCCCGCAAGGAACTCGAGCGCCAGCTCGAGTCCACGACACACGATCGTCGCCGGGCCCAGCTTACGCAGGCCATCGCGGACGTGGACAAGAAGAGCAAGGACCTGCAGAAGCGGCTGTCGAAGTAGCCGTTCGCTAGTGGTCTTCGTGCCGATGCTTCTCGGCCTCGGCCTCCCGCGCGATGGTGTCCTTGTGGCCCTGCACGGCGTATTTGTGCCGGTTGGCGGCGGCCGCGGCCTGTGACCGCTCGGCGGTTTTGACCGCGAACGAGGCGAGGTGCTGATCGAGGTCCGCGCCCCCGCAGTTCGGACAGGCGGGCGGGTGGCCGGCTCGCACGAGCGCCTCGAAGGTCGTCTGGCAGCCCCGGCACGTGAAGTCGAATAGCGGCATCCGTCAGACCTCCCGCACCATCAATACCCCGTCCAGCGCGCCGATGGCAGAGAGCGTGACCGGCGGCACCGGCGAATCGAGATCCGCAACCAGATAGGCCAGGTCCCCCCGCGAGAGGCTGGCCAGATTCTGCACGTTGACCTTCGCGTTCGTGAGCGCGTCGGAGATTCTCCCGGCCATGGCCGCCTGTGACTCGGTTGCGGCCACGAGGCGATGCGGAGTCGTGCGCGCGATATTCACTTCCGGGAAGTTCACCGCATTGTGGATGTTCCCGTCCTCGAGGTAATCCCGGATCTGGTCCGCGACCATGATCGCGCAGTTTTCCTCGGCTTCCTCCGTGGACGCGCCCAGGTGGGGCAGGGTGACGCATCGTGGATGCTGTCGCGTCTGGTTCACCGGAAAGTCCGAGACGTAGGCGCCAAGCCGCCCGGTGTCGAGCGCGGCGACGACGGCGGCCTCGTCCACGATGCCCTCTCGCGCGAAGTTGAGGATGACGCCGCGCTTTGGCATGCGATTGATGCGGTCGGCGCTGATGAGGTGCTTCGTCTGGGGACCGAGCGGCACGTGCACCGTCAGAAACTCGGCGGCGTCCACGAGGTCGTCGAGAGCGTCCACGCGTCTGACCGCCGATGAGAGCTGCGCGGCGCCCTCCACCGTGAGGCCGGGATCGAACCCGACCACGTGCATCCCGAGCGCGCTGGCGGCATTGGCGACGTTCCGGCCGATGGCCCCGAGGCCCACGACACCGAGGGTCCGGCCGGAGATTTCCGACCCGACGAACTTCTTCTTGCCGGCTTCGACCGCGGCATGGAGCTCGGCGTCCGTGCCCTCGAGCGACTTCGCGAACGCCCAGCCCTGGCACAGGTGCCGGCAGCCGAGAATCAGGCCGGCGATGACGAGCTCCTTCACGGCGTTCGCGTTCGCGCCGGGCGCGTTGAATACCGGGATGCCGCGCGCGCTCATCGCCGCGACCGGGATGTTGTTGACGCCGGCGCCCGCGCGCCCGATGGCGCGGACGCTCGGCGGAATTTCGCGATCGTGCAGGTTGAACGACCGGACGATGATGGCCACCGGCGCGGTGGCGTCGGCCGAGACTTTGTACCGGTCCTTTGGTAGACGGGCCAGGCCCTTGGGGGAAATCGCGTTGAGCGTAAGGACGTCAAACACGCCGAGCACGATAGCACTTTATAATCGCGCCCGTGCTCCGACGCGCCTGGCGCCGCCTCCGTGCGGCGCCGGCCTTTACCGTCTTCGCCGTCTCGTCACTCGCTCTCGGCGTAGGTGTCACGACCGCCATCTACTCGGCCGTGGCGTCCCTGACAGACGTCGGCCTCGATGTCGAGAACGGCGACCGCATCGCCTTCCTGACGGGGTCTTCTTCGATCAGCGCGCGCCCCGCCTGGCGCGGGGCGATCGCGCGCGCGGACCTTTTCGATCTGCAGCAGACGTCGCCCGCGTGGAAGGCTGCGGCGGTCTCCGCGCCGTTCGTCCAGAGTCTCGTGACTCCGTCGATGTCCGAGCTCGTGTCCGGCGAGGCCGTGAACGGCGCGTATTTCTCGACGCTCGGCCTCTCGCCCGCGGCCGGCCGCCTCGTGCAGCCCTCGGACGACGAGTCCCCCTCTCGCGTGGCGGTCGTCAGCCAGCCGTTCTGGCGCACGAGGCTCGCCGCCGATCCCTTCGCGATTGGAATGACGGTTCGGATTGGAGGCCAGCCGTTTGAAATCGTCGGCGTGGCGCCGGAGTTTGGTGGCCTCACCGATCGACTCCAGTCCTTTACGGATGTCTGGGTGCCCATCGGCGCGACGTCGATGTTCCCCAGCAGCGCGGCGCCGCCGGAGGACCTGCAGGATCGCCGCCGCCAGCAGCTGTCCGTGTTCGTCTCGATGCGCGATTCCAGCGAGTCCGCCGCGCTCGGGCGCGAAGTACTCGCGATCGGCCGACGCCTCGACGAGGCCTATCCGCTGACACTGAGGTTTTCCGCGGACGGCGCGTCCCAGAAGGTGGCGCGCAACTGGGCCGTGCGGTCGATCGACGATATCGATCGCGAGGCCGAGGCGCAGTTCGGACGCGGGCGCACGCTGGTGATGGCGGTCGTCGCCCTGGTCCTCGTCGTCGCCTGCACGAATCTCGCGAATCTCGTGCTGGCCCGGGCATCCGGGCGATCGCACGAGCTGGCGGTTCGACGCGCCCTCGGCGCCTCGCGCGCCCGTCTCATCGTCGAGGAGCTGGCCGAGACGAGCCTCGTGGCTGTGCTCGGTGGCGTCGGCGCGTTCGTGATCGCGCGCGCACTGATCCTCTGGTTCGCGTCGGCGAGCCTGCCGGTCTCCGAGTCCCTGGTCGTACAGCTCACCCCCCAACTCGACGCCGCCACCGCCGGCGTGGCCGCGGCGTCCCTGCTGGCGTCGCTCACCATCTTCGGACTCGCGCCGGCCATTCAGGTCACGCGCGCGCCGTTGCGGCCGCAGCTGGCGACCGACGGCGGTGCGACCGGACAGCTCCGCTGGCGCGCGCGCCGGCGCCTCATCTCGCTGCAGGTCGCCATCTCACTGGGCTTCGCGCTGATGGCCATCTTCGCTGTCCGCGTCGCGGTCGGCGAGCGGCTTCGCGCTTCAGGGATCGACGTCGACCGGCTGGCGATCGGCCATCTCAGCTTCCGCCTCCAGCCGTGGACGGAGGCACGCGCCCAGGAGGCGATCGCTCGGCTGCTCGAGCTCGCGCCATCGCAGCCTGGCATCGAGGCAGTCGCGGTGTCGTCCGGCCTGCCGTTCGGTACCAACTACACGCCGCATTCGCAGGTCGGCCTGCCGTCGCTCGCCTCGTCCGGCGGCAGCGATGGCTACACGTTCGCGCCGCTCGTCGCGGCGTCGCCGACGGTCTTCCGTGTCCTGGGAGTCGACATCGTGAGGGGCCGGTCCTTCGGTGCAGAGGACGGCGCCGGTACGTCACCGGTCATCGTGTTGAGCCGGCACACCGCCCGGGCCGTGTTTGGCACCGAGGACGTCGTCGGCCGGCAGCTCGCGTTGCGACTGGGAATCCGAACCACGGAGTCCGGCGCGGTCCGTCTCGTCACCGTCATTGGCATCGCCTCCGACACGGACACGCAGCATCGCTATTCGCGCGCGGCCGGCGCCGTCTACGTGCCGATCGCGCAGCACTACGAGCCGACGCTGTCGATCGTCGCCCGGACGAGCGGCGATCCGCAGGTCGTTGTGCCGGCCCTGAAGACGCTGGCGCGCCGGGCCGATCAAGATCTGGTCGTGGACCGTCCGGCGACCGCCGCCATGGCCCTGACCGGGGCGTACGTACTCATTGGCGTCGTGTCCCGGACGGCGGGGTCACTCGCGCTCCTCGCCCTGGCCCTCGCGATGGCCGGGTTGTTTGGCGTGCTGTCGCACCTCGTGTCGCGCCGAACGCGCGAGATGGGCCTGCGCATGGCGCTCGGCGCTGATCCGGCGCGGATTCGCCGCCTGATTCTCGGCGACGGCCTCCGTCCGGTCGCGGTTGGGGTTGGCGGGGGCCTGATCGTGGGCGTGCTCGCCAGGATGCTCCTGGCTTCCGCGTACGCCAGTCCCATCACGGCGGGCGACGTGCTGGTGTTCGTCATCGCGCCGCTGCCCATCGTCGCCGCCGCGTTCGCCGCCTGCTACTGGCCGGCGCAACGCGCCTCGACGGTGGAGCCGAATGTGGCACTGAGGGACTTGTGAGAAGGGCAGAGGGCAGAGGGCAAAGGGAGGTCATGCCCTTACCCCTTACAATGTGCCCGCATGAGGGACTCGGCACCCCGCACCTGGCCCCCGGGACCTGAACGATGACCACCGTCAACGTCGCTCTCATTGGCCATGCCTTCATGGGGCGGGCGCACAGCAATGCGTACCGGCAGGTGACCCCGTTTTTTTCACCACGGTTGACGCCCCGCCTGAAAGTGATCTGCGGGCGATCGAAACCGAAGGTCGAGGCTGCCGCGCGCGAACTTGGCTGGGACGAGGCCGCGACGGACTGGCAGGAAGTCGTCCGCCGGTCGGATATCGACATCGTGGACATCGTCACGCCCGGGGACCTGCACGCGCCGATCGCGATTGCGGCGGCTCGCGCCGGGAAGGTCGTGTTCTGCGAGAAGCCGCTGGCCAACACGGTGCGCGATGCCGAGCGGATGCTGGCGGCCGCGAACAAGGCGGGCGTCATCCACATGATCTGCCACAACTACCGCCGCGTGCCGGCCGTGATGCTGGCCAGGCAGATCATCGCCGACGGACGGCTCGGCGACATCCGGCACTTTCGCGGCACGTACCTGCAGGATTGGATCACCGATCCGGCGCTGCCGCTGCTCTGGCGGTTCGATCGCAAGCGGGCCGGCTCCGGCGCGCTCGGCGACATCGCCGCGCACGTCGTCGATCTGGCGAGGTTCCTGGTCGGCGAGATTTCGGACGTGGCCGGCGACATGAAGACCTTCATCAAGTCGCGGCCGCTCGTGGATGATCCGAAGAAGAGCGGGCGCGTGACCGTGGACGATGCGGCGGCGGCCGTGGTGCGGTTTGCCAGTGGTGCGATGGGCACGATCGAGGCGACGCGGCTGGCGCCCGGACGGAAGAACCACAACCGGTTCGAGATCAACGGGAGCAAGGGCAGTCTGGCGTTTGACCTCGAGCGGATGAACGAACTCGAGCTCTACCTGGAGTCCGATGCCGCCGCGATGCGTGGTTTCCGGACGATTCTGGTCACCGAATCCGGCCATCCGTACGTCAGGGCCTGGTGGCCGCCCGGGCATATCATCGGCTACGAGCACACGTTCACGCATACGGTGTTCGACCTGCTCGAGGCCATGGCCGACAATGCGCTGCCCGAGCCGAACTTCGACGACGGCGTGCGCAACCAGCGGGTGCTCGACGCGATCGAGCGTTCGTCGAAGTCGCGACGCTGGACAAGGATCTGATCGCGCCGGACGGCAACGAGCGCGCGGTGCGCGCGAGTCACGCGAACGGAGCGGGGCGGTGGGGCCCCGCGAGTGAGCGTGTCGGGGGTCCGGGGGCAACGCCCGGACGGCAACGAGCGCGCGGTGCGCGCGAGTCACGCGAACGGAGCGGGGCGGT
>CAZJTG010000074.1:0-8957 GCA_964548865.1 uncultured Solibacteraceae bacterium | reverse complement strand
AACGGAGCGGGGCGGTGGGGCCCCGCGAGTGAGCGTGTCGGGGGTCCGGGGGCAAAGCCCCCGGAATAACAATGAAGCTAGGCGTATTCGCCGTACTGTTTTCGGACCAGCCGTTCGAGGCCGCGCTCGATCGCGTCGCCGCACTCGGCCTCGAGGCCGTCGAGATCGGCACGGGCGCCTATCCCGGCAACGCGCACTGCGATCCGCGGGCCCTGCTCGCGAGCGAGAAGAAGCTGGCGGCGTTCAGGGACGCCATCGCCAGCCGGAATCTCGAGGTATCGGCGCTCAGCTGCCACGGTAACCCGCTCCATCCCGATCGGCGGATCGCCAAAGCCCACCACGAGACGTTCATCGACACGGTGGCGCTGGCGAAGAAGATCGGCGTGTCGACGGTGATTACATTCAGCGGTTGTCCGGGCAGCGATCCGTTCGCACGGCAGCCGAGCTGGATAGTCTCCCCCTGGCCGCCGGAGTTTGCCGAGTCGCTCGAATGGCAGTGGAAGGAGCGCGTCGTCCCCTACTGGAAGGACACGGCGAAGATTGCGAAGTCCGCCGGCGTGAAGATCGCCATCGAGATGCATCCGAACTTCGTGGCCTACAGCACGGAGACGATGCAGCGGCTGATCGCGGTCGCGCCTGGGACGATTGGCGTCAATTTCGATCCCAGCCACCTCTTCTGGCAGCAGGCGGATCCGATCGCGGCGATTCGCGCGCTTGGCGAGTCCATCTATCACGTCCACGCCAAGGACTGCCGCGTCGATCGCGCCAACACGGCCCTGAACGGCGTTCTCGATTCCAAGAACTACACGCGCGAGCGCGAGCGCTCCTGGATATTCCGCACCGTCGGCTACGGCCACGACGCCCTGGTCTGGAAGGACATCATTTCGAACCTCAGGATCGTGGGCTACGACCACGCGATCAGCATCGAGCACGAGGACAGCGTCATGTCGCCTGCGGAGGGACTGAAGAAGGCCGTGGAGTTCATGCGCGGCGTCGTCATCAGCCAGCCGAAGGGCACCGCGTACTGGGCCTAGACGACGAGTACCGACTTCGCGGCGATGGAGTCCGGATTCTGGCAATGATGCATCTCAAACGGCGGCCGAACTACTGGGTCGGCCGAGGCTGACAGACGTCATGGCTGACAAGAAAGTGCTTGTCCTGGGTGCCACGGGCGGAACTGGGCAACTGGTGGTCGCCCGGGCGCTGCGGCGCGGGTTTGTGGTCACGGCCCTCGTTCGTGACACGGCACGCCTGGGGATCGAGTCGGACCGGCTGCACGTCATCAAGGGCAGCGTGACCGACGATGACGCGCCTCTGGCGTCGGCAATGCGCGGTCAAGATGCCGTGATCAGTGCGCTCGGCGTCGGCAAGTCATTCAAGTCAGGTGGGGTGATCGGCCAGGCCGTTCCTCGGATCATCCGGTCAATGCAGGCCGCAGGTGTCCGCCGGCTCGTCTTCACGTCGGCATTCGGCGTTGGAGAAACGCGTCGCGATGTGCCGTTGATCCCGCGACTCTTCATAAGTACCTTCCTCAGGGACGTATACCGAGACAAGGAAGCTGGCGAGGGGGTACTTCGCGGCAGCCAGCTCGATTGGACGATCGTGTATCCGGCCGGACTGGTCGATCGCCCGGCGACAGGGCAGTACCGGATGGGTGAACGTCTGGCGCTTCGTGGTGTTCCGACGATAGCTCGTGCCGACGTGGCCGACTGTCTCCTGGATCAGGTCGGCGATACGACGTACGTCCGAAAGGGTGTCCTCGTCAGTTCCTGACGTCTGCTATCGCCCGCGTGGCCGCGAGTGAAGCACGACGTTGAAGAAGAAGCCGGGTTGCGCGTTGCCGTCGCCGATGAACCCCAGTCCTCCAACCTCCGTCGAGATCCTCTGGCCGATGACGCGAACGCCAACCGCCGCCACGACGCCTTCCTGAAAGATGTAGTTCTCGGTCACGACCTTCGTACGGCGCCCCAGCCGTTTTTCGCCGCCCACCGTGAACACGGGAATCGCGGGCTGAACGTTATCGTCTTCATCGCGGCCGTAGAGCACGCCGCCGCCGAAGGTCACAGCGGCGTTCGGCGTTCCTCGCGTGGCCACGACGTAGGCGTAACCACCGACGCCGAAATCCGGCACGAAGAGGTGCAGGACGCCTGCCGACACCGCCGTCCTGTCGTCGCGGTAGATCTGGAACTTCGGCGTGATCCAGGCGGTCCTGGCCGCGCCGTAGAAGGGTAGTCCGGCGCCGATCGAGAACCGGTCCGTGACGCCCACCTGAAAGACGGGCAGGAAGAGGCTATCGATCGCAAAGTAAACCTCGCCACGCCGAAGCGCCCGGCCCGTTCCGCTCAGGAACAACCTGGACGACACGGCATCGTCGGTCCAGAACTCGCCGCCGACGACCGTGCCGGCCGTCGGATTGATCGCCCTAATCTGGGCGCGCGTGAGTGTGATGTCGACGCCAACGACCGTGCGCAGGACGATCTGAGACTCCGTCTCCGAAATAATGCCGCCGAACAGCCTGGACCCGTCGCGAAGGTGGACCTCGACGACCGACGGCGTTGGCTGCTGTGCCTCGGCAGCCGTGGGCACAAGGCCGCCGAGGCCGAACGCGAGGACGAGGACGACGAGGGCGGATCGCATCTTGGCCTCCAATCGGACGATACTCCGAAGCGTGACGGGCGTCCTGAGGGAGGTCTGAGAAAGACGTGAGCGCCAGATTCAACGACAGGCGGTGGCTATGGCGGGGCATCGAACGCGTGGCCACGGCCGGGGGCTGGCCCGCGCGGCTGGCCGTGCCGTTCGGTTTTCCTGCCGACGTCGTGGTGGAACACCACGATGTGGTCGTCCCGTCCGCAGCGGCGTCGGGCCGGATCCTGCGACTCGCCTTCGCGTCGGATTTTCACGTCGGACCCAGCACGCCGACAGCCGTGATCGACGGCGCCCTTCGCCAACTCCGGGGCGTCGAGGTCGACCTCCTGCTTCTCGGAGGCGACTTCGTCAGCCAGAAATCGGAATACGCCCGCGACCTCGCCACCGCCATTTCCACTATTCCGGCGCCGCTCGGGCGATACGCGGTGCTCGGGAATCACGACCATTGGTCCGGCGCCAACCGCGTCGCTGAACACCTTGAAGATGCGGGTGTCGTCATGCTGACGAACCGCAACGTACGGCTGGCCGATCCGTTCGGGGCGGTCAGCCTCTGCGGCATCGACGATCACTCGTCCGGCCTGCCCGATGCGGCCGCGACATTTGCCGGCGCGGCGCCAATCCGGATCCTGCTCATGCACAATCCGTCCGGGCTCCTCGACGTTGGTGACCACGACTTCACGGTCGCGCTCTGTGGCCACACGCACGGCGGGCAGGTCGCCATGCCGGATGGCCGGCCGATCAAGGTCGCGCACGGGGCGCTCACGCGCCGCTACAACGCCGGGCGGTTCGATCTCGGTCGCGGCCGGACGATGATTGTCAGTCGTGGCGTCGGATGCAGCACGTTCCCGGTGCGATTCAACGCCCCGCCGGCAGTGATGACGGTGCACCTCGAGGGGACTTCCCGCCGGGCCTGACGGCCGGGCCCGCTCAGCCGCTCTACGCCGCCGCCGGCCGGTCTTGCGGCGGGCGGAAGAACAGCGCGAGTCCTATGGCCGCGAGCGATGCGGCCGCGAGGGGAATCATGAACAGTCCCGTGAAATCGGTGACGCCGCCGGTCGTGTAGACGCTCTGCAGCAGCCACGGACAGATGATGTTTGCCAGCAGCGCGCCGATGCCGAGGATTTGCAGATTGAACAGCCCCTGCGCGCTCGCACGGATGTCCTTCGGGCTGTAGGCATCCACGAAGATGTAGACGGTCGCGAAGAAGAACGCGTAGCAGATGCCGTGCAGCACCTGGACGGCGATGATCATCCCGGCGCTGGCCGGGAAGAACGCGTACACGGCGAACCGCGCGGCGTGGCCCAGCACGCCGACCACCATCGTCGTGCGCCATCCGAGGGTCTTCAGCGTGGCGCCCAGCACGAGCATCGTCACGATTTCCGCGACCTGTCCGATGCTCATCACGGGCGCGATCCAGTTGGCGGCGATGCCGACGCCTCCCGCCTCCGCTGGCGTACCCAGGAACACGCCCGTCCAGTTGAAGTAGGCGTTGTGCACGAAGGAATCGACGAGCGTCACGAGCCACAGGACCACGAAGAACGGATGACGCAGCAGGGCGAACGCCTCCGCCCACGCCGTCCGGCCCGCCGATGGCTGGGTGACCGCCGGCGCTTTGGGTAGCGCCAGGCTGAACGCGGCAAGCACGAGCGACGCGATGCCGGCCACCACAAACGTCGAACTGGCGGCCGCCTTGGCCGCATCGCCCGTGAGCGGGTTGGCGAGGGCCGTGCCGAGCCAGTTCACGAAGCCTTGCGGCGCGGCCGCATCGACGGCGGCCCAGTTCACGAACACGAACGTGAACGGCCAGGCGGCCAGAATCCAACCCACCGTGCCGCCCATGCGGACCAGACCGAACTGCCGGCCGGCGTTCTGGAGGTTCGCGAAGGCAATCGAGTTGGTGATGGAGATCGTCGGGACGTACAGCAGGCAGTGCACGAGCATTAGTCCGAAGAACGGCCAGAACGAGCGCGTAAAGCCGCACCCGAGGATGGCGAGGCCGCCGATGAGGTGCGAGACGGCGAGCACGCGTTCCGGCGACCCCGATCGGTCGGCCCACTGATTGCTGAAGAACATGCCGACGATCGACGCCACGGGAAACGCGCTGAGGATCAGCGACTGCTCCAGGGGCGTGAAGCCGAGGCTGGGCAGGTACCCGAAGACGAGCGGCAGCCAGGCGCCCCAGATGAAGAACTGGAGCGCCATCATGACGAAGAGGCGGGTGATCACTGCTTGTCGAGCCGCCGAATCTTGAGGTTCCGATAGGCGACCGGCCCGTTATGCTGCTGCAGCGCGATGTGGCCGCGACGGGCGACGCCGAAGCCAGACCATTCCTTGAATTTGCTGCCCAGTACCTTGGCCTTCCACTCCGCGCTGTTCATGTCGTACTCGACGACTTTCAGGCCGTTGAGCCAGTGCTGCACCTTGCCCTGCTGGATGAAAATTCTGCTCTCGTTCCACTCGCCGATGGGACGCGTGACGTCGCGAGACGGCGCGTACAGCGCGTAGCACGAGGCCGCCGTCGTCAGCGGGTTCTTGCCGTCCGGATGCCGCGCGTTGTCGAGAATCTGATACTCGGGCCCGGTGTGATACGTCGCCCCACCTTCTTCGGTGACGTAAAACATCACGCCGCTGTTGGTGCCCTGTGCCAGGTGGCCGAGCTTCCACTCGAACTTGAAGTCGAAGTCCCCGAACTGCTCGACGGTGATGATGTCCGGGGGACGGCGCATGTTCACCAGGGCCATCGCGTCGTCCAGCACGCCCCAGCCGTTCAGCACGCCCCAGTTGTCGGGCATCGTCTGCATCTTGAAGCCGCGCCACTGGTCGATCCTCCGGCCGTCGAACAAGAGCGTCCAGCCCTCCTTCGTCTCTGCCGGCGAGAGCGTATTGGGCGCGGGCGTCTGCGCCATCGGCGCGGCGACGGCCGCCGCCGCGGCGATCGCGCCTGCGAGCGCCGTGAGTCGGACGAGCGTTTTCATCTGGCCTCCAGCGCCTGGCGGCAGAAGCCGTACAGGCGCTTCATTTCTTCGATCGTGTCCTGGCCCCGGTATTCGTACTCGATGTGGGCCGGGATGTCCCACTTGCGATCGCGCAGCCGCCTCAGCACGTCGGCGACCTTGGCGTCGCCCTCGCCGAAGGGCAGCGTCACGCCCTGATCGCGCTTGCGATCCTTGATGTGCATCGAGACGACGCGATCGTGATGCTCGTCGAGGTAGGCGAGCGCATCGAAGTTCGCCGCCGTGAAATGGCCGATATCGAGCGTGACGGCCATGTTCGGACCGGCCTTCATGGCCGTCGCGAAATCGTCCGGCGTCGCGAACTGATCGGGCGAGATGCGCGAGTGGTTGTGGAAGCCGACCTTCATGCCGGCCTTCGCGGCAAACGGCTGCAGTCTGGGCGCCACGCTGACGACGGCGGACGAGGTGATGACCTTGACGCCGAGCGCGGCGCCCAGTTCAAAGACGCGCACGATTTCCTCGTCCGTGAAGTCGTTGCTGAAGGGCACGTCGTACGACGTGAGCGCGATGCCCGCCGCGTCGAACTTCGCCCTGATGGCCCTGAAGTGGTCGAGCGCCGCCCCGGACAGGCGCCACGCCCGCGTGGCCTCGCGGCGGTTGGCGCCCTCCGCCACAGGAATCGCGCCGCGCCCCTCGACGTGGCCCGACCAGAGCTCGCAGTGGCCGAGCCCGACGACGGTCATCGCCGCGATGGCCTCATCGAGCGAGCGATCGCGGAAGCTGTAGCTCTGGGTGCCAATCCGGACGCCCGCGATGCGCGACGGCGACTGATCCGCGGTGGCGAGCACGCGCGCCGGCCCAGCCAACAGGCCGGCGGCAACCAATCCGGTCCACTCACGCCGTGAATATCGCATCATCGAACCCGCCCCCTGAACCAGACGCGCGAACCCTATAGCGCGTACCCTTCGCGAGACGTGCGCGTCAGCAGATCGTTTGCGTCCACCGCCGGCCGGCCGTCGGCCGGCTTGTCGAGGGCCGCGCCGTTCGTGATCCGCATGCTGGCGCCATCGTAGTGCAGCTTCTTGTTGGCGCGCAGCGAGACGATGCCGAGCAGCATAATCTCTGTCAGGTGCGCCGCGTACGAGAACGGGCACGAGATCGTGTCCGTGCCCTTGATCGCGTTGACCCAGTTCATCTCATGTCCCTGGTGTGGAACGCGCGGCAGCCGTTCCTTCGGCGCGCCGTAATCGTTGTGGGCTTCAAACGGCAGCAGCCGGGGCCGCTGGCCGTACGTGTTCTGAATCAGCTTGCCCTTCGAGCCCACGTAGAGGATGCCGCCTTCGCCATTCAGGCGTTCTTCGCCCAGTTCGTCCGGTCGCGGCGGCATCAGGCCGCCGTCGTACCACACCAGCTTCACGGCCGGCCTGCCCTTGCGCGCGGGGAACGCGTAGTCCGTGCGCGTGGCATTCGGAAAGCAGATGCCGTTGAATGGCGTGGACGTCGTTTCGATCGACGTCGGCAGGCCCAGGTCGAGTCCCCACACCGGATGGTCGATGAGGTGCGCGCCCATGTCGCCGAGCGCGCCCTGGCCCCAGTCCACCCAGCCGCGCCAGTTGAACGGGTGATACAGGGGGTGGTACTCCACGTCCGGCGCCACGCCGAGGAAGAGGTCCCATGACAGCTTGTCCGGGACCTGATAGTCGCCAGCCATCGCGTTCGCCAGCCGACGCGTGACGCTCGAGTTGTTCCAGGAGAGCGGCCGGCTCTGATCGATGGCGGCCGGCCGGGGCAGGCCCTGCGGCCAGAACGCGAGCGGGCGGTTCGTCCAGACGTGCACTTCCTTCACATCACCGATCACGCCGGAGAGCAGGTACTCCTGACCGCGCCGGGCCTCATCCTGCGAGTGCCCCTGGTTGCCCATCTGCGTGACGACCTTCATCTCGGCCGCCTTCCTCGCGAGATGCCGCGCCTCGTGTACGGACCAGCACAGGGGCTTCTGCACGTACACGTGCTTGCCAAGCGACATCGCGGCCGACGCGATGACGGCATGCATGTGGTCCGGCGTCGCCACGATGACCGCGTCGAGGTCCTTCTGTCTGTCGAGCATTTCCCGGTAGTCCCGGTACGTCCTCAGCTTCGGGACCTGCTCGTCAACGAATCTCTTCACACGCGCCGGCTCGGGTGTCGGCGTCCACCTGGCGTCCGCTTCGGTCTGCGCCCTGGACCTGCCGAAGTCGTTCCACCGCGACCGAAGCCGCTCTTCGGCGGTCGGCTGACGGGCGGCGCCCGCGCCTCGACCACCCTGATTTGGTGGCGAGGCGGCCGCATCCTGCCACCGCTTCAGACGCGCCTCGAGCAGGCCGAAGTCGCAGTCGCAGATCGCGACAACGTTCTCCGACATGACCTGCGCGGTATTGCTGGCGCCCATGCCGTTGATGCCCACGGTCGCGATGTTGAGCCGATCGCTCGGCGCCTGCAGGCCGCGTCCCAGAACGTGCCGTGGGACGATCATGAAACCCGCCGCCGCAGCCGCAGTCGTCGTCACGAACTCCCGCCGGGACGGGCTGGCGCTGGCAGAGGTGTCGGCGGGCGGCCTCTTCTCGTTCATGGGAGCCTCAAGGGTCGGCGTTGCGAGAGTATATCCGCGCCGGAGAACGTCGCGCGGCCCCGGCCGCGATGACGTCCGGCCCTACGGCTGCCGCACCTTGCGCAGCACGCGCGTGACGCGGCCCATCGGCTTGCCTTCGATGCCGGCGATCGCGCGAACGACGTAATCGCCGGGCGGCAGGCCGCCGATGGGCACCGCGGCACTCGCGCTGAAGCGCGCGGGATCGCTCGTCGGCTCGAACGCAATTCGCGTCCGCGATATCGGCGGGCCGTTCAGCGTGTGCGCGATCTCGACGAACGCCGCGACCGCCTCGCCGGGGGCACCCCCCACGACGTCAAGGTACGCAATCACGACGGGCTCGGTGGAGAACTGAAGTCGCGGCTGAAACGCGTTGTCACGCCAGAGGCCCAGCACGAGAGAACTCAATTTCAACCCGCCGGCCGGCGTCATTTCCGCTGCGACGTCGGCGTCGGCGGCGCCGGCGCGGCCGGCACGGTCAGTGGCGGCCAGCCGGACCCGGTAGGTGCCGGGCGGCACGACGACCGCCGCGACGAGCGGCGACGCTTTCATTTGCTCGGCCGTGAGGTTGGTCTGGCCGACCATCCGGCCCCCGGCGTCGAAGTACGCCACCGACGCTTCAGACAACGTGACCCCTGGCTCACCGGCCTCGCCGACGACGACGAGGCGCATGTTGCCGGCCCGGTCGTTCAGCGACGCGAAGCCGCTGACGCGCAGCGGCAGGCCGCTGT
>CAZJTG010000073.1:12606-15445 GCA_964548865.1 uncultured Solibacteraceae bacterium | reverse complement strand
GCATCGGCCAGACCACCGACTACGACAAGCTGACGATTGAAGTCTGGACGAACGGCGCGGTCTCGCCTCGCGACGCGGTCTCGCTGGCGGCGAAGCTCGTGCGCGACCACTTCACGATCTTCGTCGGTCTTGACGAAGCCGGGGACTCGGTGCTCGATGGCGGCGCGGAGCCGTCGCGTTCGGTGAACGAGAACCTCGACAAGAGCGTCGAGGAACTCGAGCTGTCCGTGCGGTCCTACAACTGCCTCAAGAACGCGAATATCAGGACGCTTCGCGAGCTCGTGCAGAAGACGGAAGGCGACATGCTGAAGACGAAGTACTTCGGCCGGAAGTCGCTCAATGAGATCATGGACATCCTGCAGGCGATGGGCCTCGGCCTCGGCATGCTGCTCGATGGCGGAACGCAGGACTAGGAAAAGAGTGATGTATGCGTCATAACGTAGCGCACAGAAAGCTGGGTCGCGTCACGGAGCATCGCATGGCGATGCTCCGGAACCAGGCCTCCAATCTGATCCTGCACGAGCGGATTCAGACGACCGTGCCGAAGGCGAAGGATCTGCGTCCGTTCGTCGAGCGCCTGATTACCGTGGCGAAGCGCAGCCTCGACGCGCCCGTGGGCAGCTCGCGCGCCGTCGTGGCGCGCCGCCGGGTCGCGGTGGACATCGCCGACCGGGAAGTCGTCACGAAGCTCTTCACCGTCATCGCACCCCGGTACACGGAGCGCAAGGGCGGCTACACACGCCTCCTGCGCCTCGGCCACCGGCGCGGCGACGCGGCCGACATCGCGTCCGTCGAGCTCGTCGGTTCTGAATACAACCCTGCCGAGGAGACGGAGAAGACCACGGAGGGCGCCGAGAAGCCGAAGAAGAAGTCGATGGGCGATCGCCTGCGCGGCGCCCTCGGCGGGCGAAAAAAGGACGACGGCGCCAAGGGCCGGGTGGACGCCAAGGGCGCCGGCAAGAAGATCAGCACGCCTCGAAAGGCCGGCGGCAGCTAGTCGGTCGGGGCGTCACGTGCGCGGGCCGGACTCCGTATGACGCCTGTCTCGACCGCTGAGTTCCTCGACGCACGTGCGCGCATGGGCGCGCACGTGCACCACACCCCGCTCCTCACCTCCCGCATCCTGAGCGAGCGCACGGGCTTCGACGTGCGCCTGAAGGCCGAACTGTTTCAGCGCACGGGTTCGTACAAGATCCGCGGGCCGATGAACAAGTTCTCGCAGCTCTCGGACGATGAGAAGCGGCGCGGTGTGATCTGTTCGTCGGCGGGCAACCACGCGCAGGGCGTGGCGCTCGCGGCCCGGATCCACGGCATCAAGGCCGTTGTCTGCATGGCCGCGAATGCGACGCCGTCGAAGATCGAGGCGACGCGCGCCTACGGCGCCGAGGTCGTCCTTCACGGCAGCATCTGGGACGAGGCCAACGAGAAGGCGAAGCAACTCGTCGCCGACAGGGGCTACACCTATATCCACCCCTTCGACGACCGCCAGCTCATGGCGGGGCAGGGGACCGTGGGCCTCGAAATCGCGCAGGACTGGCCGGACGTGGATGTGGCGGTGGTTCCGATTGGCGGCGGCGGGCTCATTTCGGGCATCGCGATGGCGCTCAAGGCCCATAACCCCAACGTGCGCATCATCGGCGTCGAGTCCTCCGACGGCCCGGCGATGAGGCGCAGCATCGAGGCCGGCGCCGTCGTGACGCTCGACCGCATCGACTGCATCATCGATGGCCTGCGCGTGAAGCGCGTCGGCGACCTCACGTTCGATGTCGTCCGGCGCTTCGTGGACGACATCGTGACCCTCCCCGACGCGCAGATTTTTGATGCCGTGGTCTGGGCCATGCACCACCTGAAGGTGGTGCCGGAGGGCGCGGCGGCCGCACCCGTGGGCGCGTTGCTGCAGGGACTCGTGAAGGCGCCCGCCGGATCACGGGTGGCCTGCGTCCTCTCCGGCGGGAACGTCAATCTGGATCAGATCAGGGGCCTCCGCTGGAACTAGCGGCGCAGGGCTCATGACAAGCACGGAATCGCGAACTGCGATACGAGGTGAAGCGCGACCCGGTGCGATCGCCGGCCGTCTGAGATGCTAATGTTCCGGGTCATGAGAGTGATGAATCGGACGATTCTCGGCGTGGCCGTCGCGGCAGCCCTGACGCCGGCCGGCGTAAGCACGCAGAGCCGGAGCTCAAGCCTTCCCAACGTCATCTTCATCATGACCGACGATCACGCGGCGCACGCCATCGGCGCGTACGGGTCGCGTGTGAACGTGACGCCACATCTCGATCGACTTGCCCGCGAGGGCGCGCTCCTGACGCGCGTCTTCGCGACAAACGCGATCTGCACGCCCAGCCGGGCCGCGATCCTCACGGGCCAGTACTCGCACCTGAACGGCGTGACGATGTTCAATCGCTTCGACAGCTCGCGCACGACGGTCGCGCGCCTGCTGCAGCAGGGCGGCTACCACACCGGCTTCGTTGGCAAGTGGCACCTCGGCAGCGACCCGGTGGGATTCGACCGGTGGGAAATCCTCCCCGGCCAGGGCGCATACTTCAATCCGCTTTTCTATACCGCCACCGGCGAGAAGACGTACACAGGCCGCTACGTCACCGACGTGATCACCGATCTGACCGTCGAGTTCCTCGAGGGTCGTCCGCGGAACAAGCCGTTCTTCCTCATGATGCACCACAAGGCGCCGCACCGGCCGTGGGAGCCCAGCGCCGAGCAGGCGGCGCGGTTCGCCGCCCGGAGGATTCCGGAGCCGGCGACGTTCTGGGACACCTACGCGACCCGGAGCGGCGCGTTGCGCGAGAACCGTCAGCGCGTGGCCGCCGATCTCACGAAC
>CAZJTG010000073.1:0-12596 GCA_964548865.1 uncultured Solibacteraceae bacterium | reverse complement strand
GAAGCCTGCTTCCCTTCGCGACGCCTGAAATTCTGGCCGCCGATCTCACGAACCGCGATTTGAAGCTGACGCCGCCCCCGGACTTGAGCGCGCAGGAACTCGCGGCATGGCGGGCGACGGCGCCGGACTCGGTGACCATTACGCGCGACGGCAGCCCGGTGACCCTCTCGGGCGAGGCGCTCGTCCGCTGGAAGTACCAGAGGTACATGCAGGACTACCTGGCGACGGTGCAGTCGGTGGACGACAGCGTGGGCCGCGTCCTCGCGACCCTGGACAAGCTCGGACTCGCTCGCAACACCATCGTGGTGTACACGAGCGACCAGGGCTTCTTCCTCGGCGACCACGGCATGTTCGACAAGCGGTTCATGTACGAGGAATCGATCCGGATGCCGTTCCTCGTCCGTTGGCCGGCGGCCATCAAGGCTGGCACGAGGAGCGAGGCGATGGCCCTGAACATCGACTTCGCGCCGACCTTCCTCGAGGCGGCCCGGATGGCCGTGCCGTCGGACATGCAGGGCCGGAGCCTGCTTCCGGTGCTCCGCGGCCGGACACCCCCGGACTGGCGCACGGCGATGTACTACCGGTATTACGACGACCCGGGCGCTCACAACACGCGGGCGCACTACGGTCTCCGGACGAACACCCACAAGCTGATCCACTTCTGGAAGCAGGACCAGTGGGAGCTGTTCGACCTCGTGAACGATCCTGAGGAACTCCACAATCTCTACGGTGAGCCCGGCCAGGCCGAGCTCGCCGACAGGCTCAAACAAGCGCTCACCAGGGCGAAACAGGAGGCCAGGGACGCGGATCAGCTGGCCCACGACCAGTTTCCGAACGGCGTCGACGGCCCGGTCGCCAGGCTGCGCGGGAAGTAACACCAGCGCCCGCCACGTCGCCGTGCAGTTCTGAGCAGGCAGTCCGGTGGCGTTTCTGGGCGATTGACTGTGCGAGCAGCCGGTGGGACCATGACGTCCTCGCTCGAACACCTCTGGAGGACGTGGCATGGCTCGCAGGATGACCGGTCTGGTCGCAGTGTTGTTCGTGTTGGCATACGGCGTTTCCGGACTTGCCCAGCGCAAGCCGTCGTCGTTCGACGTCATCGTCGTGTTCAAGGACGGCGCCTCGATGGCGCAGTTCAAGGGCCATTTCAAGAAGGACTCGCGCTTTCAGGAAAATCCCGAGAGCTGGGACTACCTGCATGAGGACGTCGTGGGCGCGACGATGGCCCTCGAGGGCAAGCACAAGTTCAGGGCGAGCCGGGCCTTCAGCCATACGATTCGCGGATTTGCCGCGAGGCTGAACAGCACGCAGCTCTTCGAGATCGACAACGACCCGCTCGTCGACTTCATCGAGCCGGATGGGGAGATGCACGCGATCTTGCAGACCGTGCCGTGGGGCATCAACCGCATCGACGCCGACCTCAGCTCGACGGCGGCAGGCAATGGATCCGGCACCGTGTCGGGCATCAATGTCTATATCGTGGACTCCGGGATCGACAGCCGGCACAGCGATCTCAACGTCGTGAATCACGTGAATTTCGCGGGCGGCCAGAATCGGGACTGCAACGGCCACGGGACGCACGTCGCCGGAACGGTCGCCGCCCGGGACAACGCGAGCGACGTCGTGGGCGTCGCGCCAGGCGCGGCACTGACGGGCGTGAAGGTGCTCGGGTGCAGCGGGTCGGGCTCGACATCCGGTGTCATCCAGGGCGTGGACTGGGTGCGGGCGAACGCGGTGAAGCCGGCCGTCGCCAACATGAGCCTGGGCGGCAGCGCGAGTACGGCGCTCGACAACGCGGTCAAGGCCGCCGCCAACAGCGGCGTGCTGTTTGCCGTGGCCGCCGGCAACTCCGGCGCCAATGCGTGCAGTTCCTCACCCGCGCGCGCGGGCACGCACAATGGCGTCGTCACCGTCGCGGCGACGGCGTCGAACGACACCGAGGCGTCCTGGAGCAACTACGGCAGCTGCGTGGACATCTGGGCGCCCGGGGTCAGCATCCTGTCCACGGCGCGCGGCGGCGGCACGACGACACTGTCGGGCACGTCGATGGCGTCACCGCACGTGGCCGGCACCGCGGCGCTGGCGCTGCTGTGGATGCCTGGTGCCTCTGCGGCCGCTGTGGAGGCCGATCTCAAGACCAGGGCAGTCTCGACGGGCACCACGAGCAAGGACGGCAGGCCGATCCAGCTCGTGTACGCGCGCAACTACTAGGTGCGGCGATGGCCCTGGCGACATTCGCGATCTTGGCCCTCGTCCAGGTGATTCCGTTCAGCAGCGTCGCCGGGGGCCACGCCAGTCAGATCGACGAACCGCGACGGGTCATCGTCCGTACCGCCGAGGAATTCCGGGCACTCTGGAAGTCGCACTCCACGGCGCCATTACCCAAGGTCGACTTCAACACCTCAATCGTCGTCGGCGTGTTCCTGGGCATGCGGCCCACGGCGGGGTACTCGGTGGCCATTCGCGCCGTCCGGCGTCAAGGCCGCGGGGCGGTCGTCGAATGGTCCGAGGGCGTGCCCGGCCCGGATGCGATGGTCGGCCAGATGCTCACGGCGCCTTTCCGTCTCGTCGCCATTGCGCGCGAAGTCGAGGGCGTGGAATTCAGGCAGGTGCAGCGGTGAGGGGTCAGTTCGCGAGCCGATCGGCGAGCAGGCCCACCGTCACCGCGTAACTGTGCGCGCAGTTGTACGCAAGCAGCGCCTCGTAGTTGCGATACACGAGGAAGTTGCGGCCGCGGCCCCGCACCAGGGAGGCGTTCGACGAGGCCGCGGGCAGCTTCGCGCCGCCGGCCAGCGTGACGCCGAGCTTCGACCACTCGGAGAGGGGCCGCGCGACCGTCATGTCCCGAACGGCCCGACAGCCGGCCGTCCGCATCGGAACCTCTCGATCGATCTGCGTCATGACGGCACGTGTGACGCGAACTTCGCGTCCCCAGCGTTCACCGGCGCGCCAGCCGGCGTTCCTGAGGTAGTTTGCCATCGACGCGAACACGTCGGGAAGCGACGTCCAGATGTCGGCCTTTCCGTCGGCGTCGAAATCCACGGCGTGCGAGAGGTAGCTCGACGGCATGAACTGCGGCTGGCCCATCGCGCCCGCCCACGATCCCCTGAGCGCAGTGGCGTCCGCCTTGCCCTGATCGACGATCTTCAGCGCGTCGAACAGCTCCGCCCTGAACAGCGGACGGCGTGCGTCCCAGGCCAGCGTCGCGAGCGCGGCGATCGTCGGGTACGTGCCGGTGAACCCGCCGAAGTTCGACTCGATTCCCCAGATCGCCACCATGGTCGCCGGCGCCAGTCCGTACGCCTGCTCGACACGCGACAGCAGATCGCGATGCGTGGCCGCGAGCGCCCGCCCCTTCTCGATCCGGGAAGCGGTGAGGCGCTGTTTCAGGTAGTCGTCGAGGCTTTGCGTGGTCTCGGGCTGGGAGCGATCGCGCGTGACGACGACAGCAAGCGGTTCGATGCCGGCAAATGCGGCATCCACGGTGGCGGCGCTGATGCCCCTGGACAAGGCCTCGGCGCGAAGGTCGGCGACGAACGCGCTGAACGGCTGCTGGGGCGGCTGCGCGTCCTGGGCCCTGGTGGCCACGACGGCCACGGCCAGCGTGGCGATCGCCAGTGCCTTCACTCGTCCTCTTCCTTCGCCTGTCCCCGCTCCGCCTTCGACGCGGCGATGATCTTCGCGTGCAGGTGACCGGGCACCTCATCGTAGTGCGAAAACTCCATGTGGTACGCGCCACGGCCGCCTGTCGTTGACGTCAGTGTCTGCTCGTAGGTCAGCATTTCGGCCATCGGCACCGTGGCGCGAATCACCGTGGAGGCGCCGCGGGTGTCCATGCCCGCGATACGACCCCGGCGGCTGTTGAGATCGCCCATGAGGTCGCCGGCGAAATCGGACGGCGCGTACACTTCGACGTTCATGAGCGGTTCGAGCAGCGTCGGCCGTGCCCGCGACATGCCATCCTTGAAGGCGAGCCGACCGGCGATCCGGAAGGCCATTTCGCTCGAGTCGACGTCGTGGTACGAGCCATCGGTCACGGTGACCCTGAAGTCCACGACCGGGTAGCCCGCGAGGTACCCCCGCAGCCTGGTGTCCTGGATCCCGCGCTCGACGGCCGGCACGTACTGCCTGGGAATCGCTCCGCCGAAGATGTCGTCCACGAACTCGAAGTCCGATCCCCGCGGCAGCGGTTCCATCGTGATCTTGCAGTCACCAAACTGCCCGTGGCCGCCCGTCTGCTTCTTGTGCCGGCCGTGGGCCTCGACCCTGGCGGTAATCGTCTCGCGATACGCGATGCGCGGTGGTTTGAGCGTGACCTCCACCGCGAACCGGCGTCGGAGCTTGGCGACGGTTACCTCGATATGCAGCTGGCCCTGGCCGGCGAGCAGCAGTTCGTGCGTCTGGGGATCGCGGACGTAGCCGATCGATGGATCTTCCTCGTGCAGGCGCTGCATCGCCGGTCCGATCTTGTCCTCGTCGTTGCGGCTCTTCGGCTCGATGGCGTACGACAGGACGGGCTCCGGGAACACGATCGGCGGTACCGTGAACCCGGCGGTCCGGTCGCCGAGCACGTCGTTCGTTCTGGTGTCCTTGAGCTTGGCCACCGCGCCGATGTCACCCGCCTTGAACTCCGGCAGCTGCGTCTGCGTCTTGCCCTGGAGCGCGAAGATGTGTCCAAAGCGCTCGGGCTGGTCGCGCGTCATGTTGTGGACGGTCGAATCGGCCTTGAGCGTGCCCGAGATCACCCGGAACATCGTGATGCGGCCGGCGAACTGGTCGGCAATGGTCTTCCAGACCCACAGCACAAGCGGCGCTCTGTCATCGGCCGCCCGTTCGACCGCGTCACCCGCGGCGTTGACGCCTGCGAACGGCTGTTCGGCGGGCGAGGGCACGTAGGAAACGATCGCATCGAGCAGCGGCTGGGCGCCGATGTTCTGGAGGCCCGAAGTGCAGAAGATCGGGAAGAGCTTGCCGGCGCGAATCGCCCTGCCGACGCCCGTGGCAAGTTCCTCCTGCGTCAGCGTCCCATGCTCGAAGAACTTCTCCATCAGGGCGTCGTCGGCCTCCGCGACCATTTCAATCAGCGTGTCGCGCGCCGCGTTCGCGTCGGCGGCGAGCGCGGCCGGCACCTCAGCCTCGGTCATCTTGCCTGAGGCGTCATCGGCGAACGTCCACGCCCGCATCGAGATGAGATCCACCACGCCCTTGAACTGGCGTTCCTCGCCGATGGGGATCTGGACGGGGACCGAGCCGCGCCCGAAGGCGGCCTGGATGGACTCGACCGTTCGCGAGAGACTGGCGCGGTCGCGATCGAGCCGGGTACAGACGATGAGCCGCGGCAGCCGGAGTTCCTCGGCCGCGGCCCAGACCTTTTCGGTGGAAACCTGGACGCCGGACACCCCATCGACGGCGACAAGCGCCGCCTCGACCACGCGGAGCGAGGCCTTCGCGTCGGTCACGAAATTGCCCATGCCGGGCGTGTCGATGATGTTGACCTTCTGCTTGTTCCACTCGAGGCAGGCCGCCGACGCGGCCAGCGTGTGCTTCCGCGCGATGGCCTCTTCGTCGTAGTCGGTCGTAGTGGTGCCCTCGTCGACTCTGCCGAATCGGCTGACGGCTCCGGCATCGAGGAGCAGCGCGGACACCAGCTGGGTCTTGCCCGCGCCGCTGTGTCCGACCACCGCCACGTTCCGAATGCTGGCCGCGTCAAAAACCCTCATAGGTGACGACCCTCCGCTACGCGAAACATATCAAGGGCAGAGGGCAAAGGGCAGAGGGCCCTTATTCGTATCTAAGCGCCTCGATGGGATCGAGCCTCGAGGCCCGGATGGCAGGGACCATCCCGAAGAAGACGCCGACGCTGGCCGAGAAGCCGAAACCGATGGCGAACGACCACCAGGGCAGCGAGACGGGGAAGCCGGTCAGCCAGTTGACCAGCAGCGCGATCGAGGTGCCGACGATGATGCCGATGATGCCGCCTACGGACGTCAGAAAGACGGACTCGAGCAGGAACTGCCAGAGAATCTCCACCCGCCTGGCGCCGAGCGATTTCCGGACGCCAATCTCCCGCGTCCGTTCGGTGACGCTGATGGTCATGATGCTCATCACCCCGATGCCGCCGACCATCAGCGCGATCGAGGACAGCACGACGAGGGCCAGGAACGCTGCCTGGGTGATCTGATCGAAGAACGCCATGATGGCGTCCTGCGTCACGATGTCGAAGTCGTTCGGCTGGTGCAGCATCAGGCCGTGCCTGATGCGCATGAGTTCCTCGATGTCCTTCATCGCCTGCTCGCGTGACACGCCCTCGGCCGGCACCGCGGCCACCTGCACGCTGCGCATGACGCCTCGCGCAACCACGTTGGCGCGGATGCCGGTGACCTTCTGGTAGGTGGTGTGCGGAATGACGATGAAGTCGTCCTGACCGACCTCGAACCCGCCCGGACTTGGCCGCTTGGCCATGACGCCGACGACGGTGAACTGGTAGAGGCCCACCCGCACGACCTTGCCGATGGGATCCTCCACGGGGAAGAGGGCGTTCTTCACCGTCTGCCCGATGACGCCGACGTTCTGCCTCCGATGGAACTCCCCGGTGTTGAAGAACCGCCCCGACTCGACCACCAGGGAGTTCACGAAAGGCCAGCGCTCCGTGGAGCCGAGGACGACAATCGGCTTGGTGCGCTGGTTGCGGTAGTAGATGCGCTCCTGCAGCATGCTTCCGCCGCCGGCGCCCATGAACACGTCGGTAATGGCGATCGACGGCAGGGTGTCGATGGCGTCCGCATCGGCCGGCGTGATGTTGGGCCGGCGCATGATCTCGTCGAAGTCCGAGCTGGCGCGTGAGATACCGGAGAACTTCTGCACGAAAATCGTGTCCGGACCGATCTGACGGATCAGATCCTTGAACGACTCCTCGAAGCCGCGGAGCAGCGACGTGATGCCCACAATCGACGTGATGCCGATGACGATGCCGAGCACCGTCAGGCCGGATCGCAGTTTGTTGCTGCGAATCGTGTCCCACGACATCGCCAGGATTTCCGAAAACAGCCCCCACCGCATGGTCTACTCGCGCCTCAGGGCTTCAATGGGGTCGAGGCGCGCGGCGCGCATCGCGGGGTACATCCCGAAGAAGAGGCCGACGACGGCCGTCATCGAGATGCCGAGCACGACCGACCACGGCTCGACGACGGCCGGCAGAGGGCTGAGCTTGCTGATAATCCAGGCCACCGTGAAACCCAGGCCGGTACCGATGATGCCGCCGAACGTCGACAGCGTGATCGACTCGGTCAGGATCTGCCACATGATGTCGCGGCGTCTGGCGCCGAGTGATTTGCGCAGCCCGATTTCGCGCGTCCGTTCCGACACGACCATGAGCATGATGTTCATGATCACGATACCGCCGACGACGAGCGACAGCGAGACGACTCCGATCAGCACCGCGAAAATCATCTGCGTCCCGCTGCGATAGATGTTGAGGAATGTCTCGGACGACACGATGCCGAAGTTATCGTTCTGCTTGGGACGCAGCCGGCGTTCGGTGCGCAGGGCCACGCGCGTCTCGTCCATGGCCGCCTGCACGAGGTCCGGCTGCACGGGGCGGACCGTGAATCGCAGGCTCAGCCGCGACCCGAAGACGCGCTGCAGGGCCGGCAGCGGCACCACCGCGAACTGGTCCTGCGACTGACCCAGGATCGTCCCCTTCTTGGCGGCCACACCGGCCACCTGGAAACGGATGCCGGCGATCGTGATGAACTTGTCAATCGGGCTGACCTGCCCGAATATCTGGTCCGCCACCTCCCAGCCCAGGATGGCCACGAAACGGCCGTTGTCGAACTCGCCCGACGTGATCGGCCGTCCGCTTTCGATCTGGGTGGATGGGATGTCGTTGTATTCCTTCGTCACGCCTCGGATCTGGACGCCGCTCAGCGTCTGCCCGCGGTAGGCCACTTCGGCCGATGACGTTGCTTCCGCCATGACCATGCCGACGGCCGGGCCGGCCGCCCGAATCGCCTCGGCGTCCCGCATCGTCAGGCGTGGATTGCTCTGCTGACGCTGCTGTTCCTCCTCGGTCAGCGCGGGCGCGCTGCGCGACACGGTGAAGGCATCGGCCGCAAACTGCGACTGAATCATGTCGGTGACGCTCGCGTTGAGGCCCTGGACGAGCGACACCACCGCGATGATCGACGTGACCGCCACGATGTTGCCGAGGACGGTCAGGAGCGACCGCAGCTTGTTCGACCAGATCGCCTGAAGCGCGATGGTCGCCGCTTCGAGGAACTGATGCACGGAGTTACTTACCGCCGGCGCCTGTCGGCGTGGCCGTGGCCGTGGCCGGGGAGTTCACGCGCACCGCGTCGCCTTCCTTCAGGCTGCGCACCGACGCGAACGGACCCGTGATCACTTCGTCGCCGTTCTTCAGGCCCGACAGCACCTCGAAGTATTTCTCGCCGGCGATACCGGTCTTGACCGCCACGAACTGCGCGCGGCCGTCTCGGGCCAGGAACACGCCCTCGATTTCCTTGCGCTTCTGGCCGGGCTTCAGTTCCGCGGGCCCGGGGGCACGGCTGGCGGTGGCGCTGGCGCCGGGACTCGGTGTCGGTGTCGGTACGATGTCGCCCTTGTCATCCACCACGAGTTCACGGAGCGTCATGGCCTGGATGGGGACGCTCAGCACCTTCTGGCGCGTCGCGGTCGTGATGACCGCCGTGCACGTGAAACCCGGCCGGACGTTCGGCACCTCGCCGTCGATCGTGACCACCACCTTGAAGTTGGTCGCCCGCTGCTGGCCGCCGCTGACCTGAATCGGGCTGTTGCCAACCTCCGTGACCTTGCCGGGAAACGTCTGGTCGGGCAGCGCGTCGATCGTGATCTTGGCCGGCTGGCCGATCCTGATGAAGGGAATGTCCGTTTCGTCCACTTCGATTTCGGTTTCGATGACCGACAGGTCCGCGATGGTGAGCAGGACCGTGCCCGCGTTGTTCATCGTGCCGACGACCGCAGTCTCGCCCTCCTCAATGTTGCGGCGGGTGACGATGCCCGCGATGGGGGAGACCACGCGCAGCTTGTTCAGGTCGTACTCGGCGCTGTTCAGGTTCGCCTCTTCCTGCTTGATCCGCTGCTCCTGCGTGCGCGCGCTCTGTTCGCTCACCATCAGGTTGGTCTTCTGCCGCGCGACGTCGTTGGTCACGCGTTCCCACTGATCGCGCGGCAGCAGGCCGGCCTTGAACATCTGCTCCTGGCGCTTGAGCGTGTCCTCGGCCTCCTTCAGGGCCACCCTCGCGTTGTCGATCTGGCCGCGGGTCTGCTCGAGCTGAAGCCGCGCGGACGCCAGGCTGGCCTCGCGGTTCTGGACGTTCGTTTCGAGGTTCTTCGAATCAATCTGCAGGAGCAGCTGTCCCTTCTGGACGACGTCTCCTTCACGCACCAGCAGACTCGTGACCTTGCCCATCGTCTCGGCGCTGATGTTGATCGACCGCTTCGGTTGAATCTTACCGCTGGCAGAGACGATGGACTCGAGGTCGCGCTCCTCGACTTTCTCAACCGTCACCTGTGTGCCGGTCGGCCGGTTCAGGCCCATGTTGGCGTAGGCCAGGCCCCCCAGCACCACGACGCCACCGATACCCACGAGCCATTTCTTCGTTTTAGTCATTCAGTATCCCGATGATCTTCAGGTCTCACCTAAACGCGCTGAACAGCGCGTTGAACGCGTACGCAAACAGCAGGGCGACAACGAGCATCGCGATCGCGACGTTCGTCGAATTGCGGCGATAGAGCACGCTGAGGCCAATGCCGACGTTCACCCAGGCCCAGAGGCTGAAGATGCTGACGGCGCTGAGGAAACTCCTCACGGCGGATGTGTCGTCGAGCATCGGCACGAGGGCGCCCAGGTTGAACGGGCCTCCGACGACCATCTGGAACTTGTAGTACAGGACCGGCGCCGAGGCGAGCAGACCGAGCGCCGTAATCACGTACGAGTGCGAGGTCACGGCCAGGACCTGCTTGAACGTCGCGGTGCCGCCCAGGATAGCGTTGAAGTACGCCCAGAAGACGGCCGTCAGGACCATGGCGACAATCGGGATGGCAATCAGCGGACCGACCACGCCCCACCCGGCCTTCAGGCCCGTGTTGCGGGACTGGAGCTCCAGCTGCTGCTGCATTTCCGTCGTGACCGTCACTCCGAAACGCTCCATGCCGCGCACTTGCGCATCGAGCGTGAGGACGCGAGCCTGCTCGGTGAGCTGGGGCACGGTGCTGCCAATGCCGATGAGCAGGGCGGACACGAAGAGAATCCCAACTGGCCGGGGCGCGGCGACGACATTTTCGTACGTCGCCTTTGGTGCGGTGATGATTCCCATGAAACGGGCGATCAGGCCGAGCGGCGCTACGTGGGTGGTCACGACGTCAGACATGGCGGGGCACTCCAATTGAGGGGGCCGGAACAGGGGCCCGATCCCGCCAATTGTAAGGCCCGACAGACATTACGCAATTGGCGCAGGCAGGTTCCGGCGCCATCCGTTCGTTGATAGGCTGGCGATGTGCGGTCAGTCGCTCGGCGCCGGGTGGGGATTCTGGTTCTGGCCTCCCTGTCGGTCGGCCTGACCGCGCCTGCTGTGGCCTCCGCGCAGGTCACCTTCGAGGTCGTCGGGGCTCGGGCGCTGGGCATGGGTGGCGCATTCGTCGCCGTGGCGGACGACGCCAACGCGACGTTCTGGAATCCAGCCGGGCTGGTGAAGGGCCCAATCGCCGGCCTGACAATCGCGGAGGACCGGTTTCATTTCCGTGATCCAGACGGCCCGCCTGCCCCCGAGGCCGGCAGGTTCAGCGCCCAATCTGTCGCGTTCGGGGCCTGGCCCGTTGGGGTGTCGTTCCTTCGCGTGTCCGCTGCTGGCATCGTGGGCAGCGCCTCGGAAGCCGGGGGCGCGTACGCCCTCACAACCAGTCACGTCGGCTTTACGGTTCTGCAGTCGCTGGGCGACTTCGTCGTGGTTGGCGCCACGGCCAAGTACATTCGTGGAAGCGCGGGGTTTTCGGCCCTTCCAGCGAGTTCTGCGGCGCGCACGTTCGAGGAGGC
The DNA here is from genome assembly GCA_964548865.1 of uncultured Solibacteraceae bacterium. Lineage (GTDB taxonomy): Bacteria > Acidobacteriota > Vicinamibacteria > Vicinamibacterales > SCN-69-37 > DASUGC01. The sequence goes on along the minus strand of CAZJTG010000073.1, from coordinate 1,525 downwards.
GCTGGGCGCGCGTCAGGCCTCCCGCGGGAAATTCGATCTCGACATCGGAGTTGTCGCGGGGAGCGACCGGGTGAGGGCGGCCGCGGCGTTCAAGAACCTCCAACGCCCCGGCTTCCTGACCAGTGGAGGAAGGGCGATCTACCTCGAAAGACAGGCGAGATTCGGCCTGGCGGTCAGCCCCAGGGATGGCCTGACCCTTGCTATTGACCTGGGTCTGGACACGGCCGACCCCCTGGTCGGACTACGTCGGACGATTGCCGTGGGCGGGGACGCCCGGCTCTCGGACCGGATCCTGATGCGCGCCGGCATGCGGTGGGATCGGGCCCGGGCCACGCGGCCAATCGGAGCCTTCGGAGGAAGCGTCAGCATCCGCCGCGGCTTGTGGCTCGATGGGTATGTCACCCGCGGGCGCTCGATGAGTCAGGGGTTCGGATTCGCATTGCGTGCAGGCATGTAGCGCTCACGCGGCGGCCGTGTGCTTCAGGTGCTCATGGCTGTACGCCTCGGCGAGTTGCTTCTTCGCGAACGACGCGTCACTCCGACCCAACTGCAGGAAGCGCTGACCTATCAGCGCGCCAACGGTGGCCGGCTCGGGACCAGTCTGGTCAAGCTCGGCATCCTCTCCGACGAAGACATCAGCGAGTTGCTCAGCCGCCAGTACGGCGTGGCGGCGGTGGACCTCACGGACTTCGCGTTCGACCCCGGTCTGCTCAGGTTGATCCCGGCCGAAACGGCGGCCAAGTACAACGTTATTCCCGTAGGACGGGCGGGCAACACCCTGACGCTCGCGATGACGGATCCCACCAACGTCTTCGCGATGGACGACATCAAGTTCCGCACGGGGTTGAACGTGGAACCCGTGGTCGCGTCCGAGACCGCCATCCAGGCCGCCATCGCCCAGCATTACGTCTCTGCGAAAGAGCAGAGCGCGCCGAACGGCAAGGGCCTCGACATCGTCAACAAGGCGCTCGAAGATCTGAACCTCGACATGCAGGAAGACCTGCAGGTCGTGCAGGGCACCGAGGAAATCGACGCCGCGTCGCTCGAGCGGCAGAGCGGCGAAGCGCCGGTCATCCGGCTCGCGAATGCCCTGTTCCTCGCCGCGATTCAGCGCGGCGCGAGCGACATCCACATCGAGCCGTACGAAAAGGAACTGCGCGTCCGGTTCCGCATCGACGGCGTGCTGCAGTCGGTGATGACGCCGGCGCTCAAGTTCCGCGACCCACTCGTCTCGCGAATCAAGATCATGGCGCGACTCGACATCGCCGAGAAGCGGCTGCCACAGGATGGCCGCATCAAGGCCCGGTTCAATGACCATGGCACGCTTCGCGAGATCGACTTCCGCGTCTCGGTGCTGCCGACACTGTTCGGCGAGAAGGTGGTGTTGCGCCTCCTGGATGCGAAGGGCCTGCGCCTGGACATGAGTCTCCTCGGGTTCGACGCCGAGGGGCTGCGTCGCTTCGACAGCGCGATTCGCAAGCCGTGGGGCATGGTGCTCGTGACCGGTCCGACCGGCAGCGGCAAG
>CAZJTG010000072.1:0-15519 GCA_964548865.1 uncultured Solibacteraceae bacterium | reverse complement strand
ATCACGAAGAGCGACGGAACGTTTGCGTTCTATGGCGTGCCGCCCGGCCAGTTCCTGCTCAAGGCGCAGAAGCAGCCGCGGCCGGAGATCCCGGCAGCCGCGCTGGCGGGCAACCCGGCCGCGATGTCGATGTTCGGCGGCGGTCTGCCGGCCGGTTCGAAGGTGGCCCTTTACGCGTCCGACCCGATCAGTGTGGGCTCGTCGGACATCGATGGACTCACGCTGCAATTGGCGCCGGGGCTCAAGGTGAGCGGGCGCGTCGAGTTCGAAAGCCTGACCGGGCGCCCCGCGCCGCCGCCGGCTCAGGTGCAGGGCGTCACGGTGTCGCTGCTTGCAATGGACGGCAGGCTTCCCTACATCATGGCGATGGCCACGCCAGACCGCGCGAACCAGCAGGGCGAGTTTGCGACGAAGGGCTACGAGTCCGGCAGGTACTTCCTCAGCGTCAGCGCAGGCAGCGGGTGGCAAGTGAAATCTGCAATGATTGGTGGCCGCGACGTGCTGGATGCGCCGCTCGAGATCCGCGACGCGGACGTGTCCGGTCTCGTCGTGACGCTCACCGACAGGCTGGGACAGATTACGGGCACGGTGCGATCGCCGGGTGAGACGGACCTGTCCGAAACCGCCGTCGTCATGTTTCCGGCGGACTACCGCACGTGGATCGACAACGGCATGAATCAGCGGCGCTCGCGCACCGTCAGGGCGGCGCGGCCAGGCGCGTTCACGATCGGGGCCGTGCCGGCCGGCGAGTACCTGGTGGTGGCGCTCGATCGCGCCGCGCCGGTCGATCTCCAGGATCCGGCGAGCGTGGAAGCACTGGCGCGCATTGGCACGCGCGTCACGGTGATGGCCGATCCGGTGACCGTCAGCCTCGTCAAGACAACGGTGGTGCGGTGATGCTGCGGATCGCACGCGCGCTCGTACTCGTGTGCGCGGCAGCCAGCGTGGGGCTGGGCGCTCAGTCCGGAGACGGCCGTCCAGCCTCGGGACCTGTGAAGGGCTCGGCCGAAGTGACGGTCGTCGTGTCCACGGACGAACAGGACAGCAAGCCCCTTCGCCGCGTGAGCGTGACGATTCAGGCGGGCGAACTGGATGTTCCCAACATCGGGGTGACGGACGATGCCGGCCGCGTCACGTTCAGGAATCTCGCCGCCGGCAACTACCTGCTGACCGCCGCGCGCGCGGGGTACGTGCGCACCTTCTACGGATCGAAGCTGCCGGGCCGCGGGCCAGGCGTGGCGGTGACCGTGCTCGACGGACAGAAGGCGGCGGCGGTGCGCATTCGCATGCTGCGCGGCGGCGTCCTCACCGGCACGGTGCGCACGGCCAGCGGCCGCCCGGCACAGAACCAGCAGGTACAGGCCATCATGGTGAGGTCGGCCGGCGGCGATCGCCGGGCCGTGAACCTCGAGTCCGGTCTCGGCAGCGTCGCCACGGACGATCGCGGCGTCTATCGGATCTTCGGACTGGCGCCCGGCGACTACATCGTGCTCGTGCCGTCCACGGCATTCGGATCCGAAGAGCTGCGGCCGATGACGAGCGGCGAGATCCGATGGGCGGACTCGGCGGTGGCGGGCGGCGCGACCGCAGCGCCGCCAACGGGGCTCGCGCCCGCACCGGCGCCCGCGCCGTCTGTTGCGTACGCGCCGGTCTATTTTCCGGGTACGGCCACGGTGAGCGACGCCGCGGTGATCACGCTCGGGCCAAGTGAAGAGCGCGCCGGCGTGGACTTCGCTCTGCGGCTGGTACCAACAGCGCAGATGTCGGGCCGCGTGCTCGACGCGGAGGGCCGGCCGCAGAGCGGCGCCCAAGTGTCGTTGCGGCCGCTCCGCACGGACGGTCTCGATTTGTTCTCGTCGATCTTCAACGTGTCGGCTCGCACCGGGGCAGACGGGACGTTCACGTTGCGCGGCGTGAAACCCGGCGGTTACACGATGTCCACGCGCGCGACGCCACGGACCGGTCAGGACGGCGGTGCCGGCGCGCCGAATCCCAACACGATGGTTCAGGCGGCCATATCGCCGTTTGGAGGCATGGGACCGGGCGCGACCCACTGGGCGCAGGAGGAGGTTTCGGTACAGGGCCGTGACCTCACCGATTTCGTCCTGACGCTCCGTCCGGGCATGACCGTGAGTGGGAGGATCGTCTACGAGGCGACCACGAAGACGCCGCCGACCGACCTCTCGACGGTGGGTCTCATGCTGATGCCGGCCTCGATCGGCACGAGCGTCAACGACATGATCGGCAGCCTGATCGGCGGCGCCGGGACGTCGCCCCTGAAGATCGAGGCGGACGGGCGTTTCACGGTCGGTGGTCTCGCGCCGGGACGCTATCGCATCAACACGCTGTTCGCGATGATGCCCATGGCCGGCGTGCCCAACGCATCACTGACGGGCGGCTGGTCGCTCAAGGGCGTCATGGCCGGTGGACGCGATATCGCCGACGCGCCACTCGAGATCGGGCCCGGCGTGGACGTCTCCAACGTCGTCGTCACCTTCACCGATCAACCCACCGAACTCTCAGGCACGGTGATGGATGGCGCCGGGCGCGCGACGGCCGACTTCCCGATCATCGTCTTCTCGACGGACCGTTTGTACTGGACCCTCGGCTCCCGCCGCGTGCAGACCGGCCGGCCCTCGAGCGACGGGAAATACCGCATCGTCGGGCTGCCGGCGGGCGAGTACTTTGTGTGCGCGGTCACCGCGGTCGATCGCACGGAAGTCTACGACCCGGCGTTCCTGAATCAGCTCACGGGCGTGGCGTTCAAGATCACGATCAAGGACGGCGAGAAACGCACGCAGGATCTGAAGCTGGGCGGGGGCTAAAGCGTTTAGAACATAAAGCGCATGGGCCGTCTACACGGCCCTCCATGGCCCTACAAGGTGATGAGCTTCATGTGCTCCATGAACTTCATGGTTGATGAAGTTCCTTGAGGCCGCGCCGAGCGCGATTGACCACGGTGACGGCAGACAGCGCCACCATCGCGATCAGCACCCAGGTGATCCAGGGTCCTGACGATTCAGTAAGTCCAATCGCCAATCCCATCACACCAAACGCAAACGCGCGGTCGCTTTTGCCGAACGGTCCATCGTAGCGGCGCGACGCGCCAATCTGAACGCACACGACGCCGGTCATTTCGGTGAGGATGGCGAGCAGGACAGCGGCCACCGTCAGGGTGTGATTGAAACCCGGCACGAGCGCGAAGGGCAGATACAGCGCGGCGTCCGAGACAACGTCACCCAGTTCGTTCAGAACGCCGCCGAGCGCGGACTTCTGGCCGTGCTCGCGCGCCAGCATTCCGTCAATCGCATTGAGCGCCATTCGCAGGAAGAGCCAGGGACCGACCAGCAGCAACGGCCAGGAGGCAGCCCGGTTCAGGGCGATCGCACCACCCACGGCGACGGAGCCGAGCACCGCCAGGACGGTGACCTGGTTTGCCGTGCCGCCTGCTGCCGCTATCGTCCGCGCCACGGGGCGCAGCAGGTTCTGGAAGGCTGGTTTGAGATCGTAGATGCTGGGCATGGATGCTCCGGCCGTGACTGGGCCGGCCTACGAATAGTTGATCGTCCAGTAGACCGCGTACACCGCCAACCAGAACACGAGGTGAAAACGGCGCGCGAAGCGACGCCGCTCGTCACCGCGCTGCGCCCAGATCGCCAGAGGGACGAACACGATCATCGAGAGCATCATGCGCTCGGCTCGAAGCGCGACGCTCATCACCAGGAACACCGGCAACGACAGATGCGCCGGGGCCAGAATCGCAGCGACCTTGTAGGGCACGCCACCCAGCGGATTGCTGAACAGCGACGCCGTGCCTTCCTCGCGCCAGCGGCGCTCGGTCGGCGCGATGAGTTTTTCTCCCACGAATGGCACGCCGGCCACGGCCTGCCTCGCCTGGACGGGCGACGAGGCGGCCCAGCTGTACATGACGGCCCCTGCGACGATGGCGCCGGCGATCGACAGCGCGAATCCGGCCCATCCCCGGCGAAGCGACGACAGCAGCGTGTGGGTGAAGAGCACGTCCGGGACGATGAAGAACAGCGTCCCTTCCGCGAATCCCCAGAGGAACGACAAGGCGCCAGACATCACGAGAAGTAGTACCTCGTCAGGTGGAAAAACACGGGTGCGGCGAAGCAAAGCGAGTCGATGCGATCGAGGATGCCGCCGTGGCCCTCGATCACCGTGCCGAAGTCCTTGACCCCCCGGTCGCGTTTCACGGCTGACATCACAAGTCCGCCGAAGAAGCCCATCAATGCGATGGCCGCGCTCATGCCTGCGGCCTGGAGCGGAGAAAACGGCGTCACCCACCAGAGCGAGGTGCCGATGAGCACCGCGCTTGCGACACCGCCGGCAAAGCCTTCGACCGTCTTGTTCGGGCTGACGGTCGGGGCGATGCGCCGCCGCCCGGCGAGCTTGCCCCAGACGTACTGGAGGACGTCGCTCAACTGGGCCACGAGGACGAGGAACATGAGCAGGTTCGCGCTGCGTCCCTCGTAACCGGGGATGTCGAGCATGAGCAGCGCGGGTGCGTGGCTGACCGAGAAGACACAGAGCATCAGGCCGAAGTGGATCTCGGCGGCCCGTTCGAGAAACCGCCGCGTGTCGCCGGCCGCGGCGACGCGCGAGGCGACGAACAGAAACGCGTAGACCGGAATGAGCAGCGCGAACATGCCGTACCACTGCGCGCCGACGAGCCAGTACTGCGCGGGCGTGAACACGAAGAACGCCCAGAACAGGGTGCGGTGGTCCGCACGGTGCGTTCGTGTGAGCGTGATGAATTCACGGAGGGCGAGGAACGACAGCAGGCCGAACAGCACGAGCGACCCGACGCGGCCCACGGCCAGGGTCATCGCGAACACGCCGCACATCACCCACCAGGCCTTGACGCGGGCGACGAGGTTGTCCGCCGTCGCGCGCGCGGCGTCGCTCCGGGCGCGGTTCCGGAACAGGCGGCCGATGAGCGACGCGGCGAGGAGCAGGACGAGCACGCCTCCGAAGAGCAGCTCGAGTTCGCGATTCAGGCTGAAGGTCATGACGGCCTGAGTCTCACGACCGCCGCGCGCAGCCGCTCGAGGAACGCGGCCTTGTCTTCGCCAGCCTCGATCCGCATCGGCGGGCCGAAGGTTGCCGAGCTCAGCACCGGCACGGGCAGCACTTCGCCCTTGGGTAGGATCCGGTTCAGGTTCTCGAGGTACGCCGGCACCAGCTCGACGTCAGGCCGTTGCCTCGCCAGGTGGAAGATGCCGCTCTTGAACGCGGCGACTTCATCCCCGAGTCCGCGCGTTCCCTCGGGGAAGACGATGAGCGACCGTCCCCGATCGATGGCGGCGACGAGGTCGGCCATCACGGCCTCGGCGGCGGCAAGCGATCGCTCCGCGCCCTTCGGCTGCCGGTTGATGAGCAGCGCCTGAAACACGTTGTCGGCGAGGTAGCGGCGGATTCTCGTCCTGCCCCAGTAGTCGATGCCGGCCACGGGTGACGTTTGCACGCGCGCAGGGGTGGGCAGGGCGGCCCACAGCACCACGGCGTCCAGGTGGCTCGAGTGGTTCGCGAAATAGACCCGCTGCCTCACGACCGGCGACGAGTCCACCCACCGCACCGTGACGCCGCTCATCAGGCGCGCGACGAGCGCGAGGATCGATGCGAGCGGATGCGGTCGCCGGCTCGCCTGGCGCGTGTCCACTGGGCCACCCATTTTGGAGAGCGGTTCATAATACGCCGCATGTTCACCCGGCGCCTCCGCGCGGGTCTGCTCATTCTGATCGTGCTCGCCGGGCTGGGATTCGCCTGGAAGACGCGTGACGAGGCCCAGACGCTCGCCACAAATCCCCGAGAGACGAGGAAGGTCGCGCGTTCCACGCCCGCCATGCGGCGCCTGGCGTTCGAGGACGTGGACGTCACGACGCGTGACGGACTGAAGCTGAAGGGTTGGTGGGTGCCGGCCCCGATCGACCCGTCGACCCGCGGGCAGGCCGCGCCGCGAGGCTCGATCCTCATCGCCCACGGGTACAAGGACGACCGCAGTTCCATGCTCGGTGTCGCCGAGATTCTCCACCGCCACGGCTTCAACGTGCTCGTGACGTCGTTTCGAGGGCACGACGACAACGACGGCGAGACCATTTCGTTCGGCCTGCGCGAGCGCGCGGACCTCGACGCGTTCTACCGGTATCTGGTCGCCCGGCCGGACGTCGATCGGGCGCGCATCGGGCTGTTCGGCGTCTCGATGGGCGGCACGATCTCGATCGGCTACGCGGCTGAGAATCCAGGCATCCGCGCGCTTGTGAGCGACTGCGCCTTCTCGTCGATTGCCGACACCGTCGAGACCAGCATCCGGTTCTTCACGGGCCTGCCGGCGTTCCCCTTCGCTCCGGCCATCGTCTTCTGGACGGAACGCGCGATCGGCGGCAGCATGGCGGAGATCGATGCCAAGAAGTGGATCGCGCGGATCGCGCCGCGGCCCGTGCTCCTCATGCAGGGCGGCGCCGATCGCGTCGTCTCGGCCGACAGCGGTCGCCTCCTCTTTGAAGCGGCGGGCCAGCCGAAGGAGCTGTGGCTCGAGCCGGAGGTCGGGCACGCCGAGTTCCTGAAGTCGAAGCCCGAGGAATTCGAGCGACGGCTGGCGGAGTTCTTCAGTCGGAATCTCCGTCAGTAGCGGCGGCCAGCCCCACCCTCGCGCACTCGGCTCGCACCAGGTTGGCCAGGTAGTCGAATTCGTCCGCCGCGCGGAAGACGTGCTGCCACCCGACCGCGCTGCTGCGGCTCCAGAGCACCGCGATGTCAAGACGTTCGTCCACCCGCTTCAGGAGCCACCAGTACTGACCCGTCGGCTCGAACCAGTACGCCTCGGCGTACCCCTCCGCGGCCGCGCCGTCGATAGCGGCCAAGAGCGACGCCGCGGCGTTCCCGGGATTCCAGCCGGTGACCTCGGTCGCGACGTCGCCCTCCCTCAGACGCGCGACGAGGCGGTGGGGGTCGGGCCGTTCGAGTGCGAACGTCACCGGGCCCTGCTCATTCCGGGACCAGCGCGGTTTTCACAGCGACGTAGTATGACCTGGGTGGGTTTCGCGCATGACGTCTATGCGAAAACGGCTCTAGAATACCGGCGGTTCCCCCAGGAGTGTCATGAGCCGAAGATTCCTGCTTACCGTCCTTTTACTGTCGACCGTCGCATTCGGCCCGTACGCGGCCGGCCAGGCGTCGGACTCACAGACGAAGGCCGCGCCGCCCGAGTACGGTCCGCCCGCCGGCACCCTCGTCATCGTGGGCGGCGGTTCCACCGAGGGCACGACGATCATGGAGAAGTTCGTCGAGCTTGGCGGCGGCGTCGAGGGCAGGTTCGTCGTCGTTCCGACGGCGGGCGGCAATCGCAGCGCCGATGGGTCGGTCGCGGTGTTCAACGAAGAGCAGGTCCTCCGGCAGTGGAAGGCGCGCGGCCTGAAGCACGTGCGGATGCTTCACACGCACGATCCGAAGATCGCGAACACCGTCGAGTTCGCGAAGGCCCTGTCGGACGCGACCGCGGTCTGGTTCAACGGCGGACGGCAATGGAACATCGTCGATTCCTACGCCGGGACGATCACGTACACCGAGTTCCACAACGTGCTGCGGCGCGGCGGCGTGATTGGCGGCAGTTCGGCCGGCGCGACCATCCAGGGCGACTACCTGGTGCGGGGTGATACGTCCGGGCCGAACGTGGTGATGACCGAGGAGGCGCACCATCAGAAAGGGTTCGAGTTCCTCCGGAGGTCGGCGATCGATCAGCACATCAACGCGCGAAATCGCTGGGACGACCTGATTCCCGTCATCAGGAAGTTCCCGAACCTGCTGGGAATCGGCCTCTCGGAAGGCACGGCCATCATCGTCAAGGGCGACCAGTTCGAGGTCATGGGCAGGTGGAAAGTGGCGGTTCATGACAACACACGCCTGTACCAGCCGTGGGAGAAGCCATACTTCGTGCTTGGCGCCGGCGACGTCTACGACATGAAGGCACGCAAGGTCGTGAAGTACTCCGACGGCACGTCAGGACGACGTGGCGGCGGTAGCGGCTCGTCGACCTACCACCCGCAACCCGCGACCTCCAGGCAGCGAACACGTTAAGGGGAGTCCTCCGTCTTATGGTCCTCACAAAATCAGAGCTCATTGCTTCTTTGAAAAACGAAGTCCGAATTCTCCTGCACCTCGCTGACAAAGTGCAGCCGTCGATGGTCGATTACCGGCCGACGCCCAAGCAGCGCAGCACGATCGAACTGCTCCGGTATCTCGCGATGATGGGGCCGTCGGTAATCAAACTGGCACAGATTGGCCAGTTCGATCCGGCGGCCTGGGGAGCCGAGGAACAGGCCGTCGCGTCGCTGGACCTTGCGGGGGTGAAGGCCGCCATCGCGCGGCAGGCCGATCTGTACGAGACGGTGCTCGGCGGCATGTCGGACGAGGACCTCCGCAAGGAGGTCGCCGTATTCGGCACGACGTCCTCCCGCGGCGCGTTTATCGTGACCTACGGCCTCTGCGGATACGCCGCGTACCGGACGCAGATCTTCCTGTACCTGAAGGCGTGCGGTCGCGAGGAACTGACCACGATGAACCTCTGGGGCGGAGTGGACGGCTAAGACAAACGACGCAGACGACGCAAACGACGCCAGGTGAGAGGATTCAGTACCCTGACTTTGCCGTCACAGGGACCGGTGGTGTAGGTTGGCGTCGTTGGCGTCTGTCGGTCGGCGCGTCGTCGCGTTCCTGCTGATTGCCGAGGCGATGTTCGGTGCGTTGCGGCTGTCGTCGCTCGTCGGGCAGATGGGCATCTACGATTCCCTGGCGGTCACGATCATCCTCGGGCGCGGTCTGTTGGGGGCGCTGCAGTTCACCGGGGGCTGGCTGCTCGCCAGCAACCGGCCGGCGGGCCCGGCGATCGCGCGGTGGGCGCTCCTCGCCGGCGCCGCAATCACCGTGCTCGACGTCGGTCTCAGACTGGCGCCGACCACGGTCTATTACTGGTACCGCTGGCAGGTGACCGCCGTGTACGCGGTCTACGCACTCTCGGCGGCGTGGTGGCTCGGCCGCTCCCCGAGAGCGTTGCCGTAGCGCCGGCGCCGTGACCGCCCCTGGAACAGGCTGCCCGTCGCAAGCGTCAATCTCCATGTATGTCCGAGAAGACGTTCTGGCAGACCATCGAAACCACCGGGGATCAGCTCGTGAAGACTGTCAAGGAGCTGATCGAGGCCGGCAACGTCCGCCGCATCCGGATCAGGCAGAAGGGCGCCGTCGTCGCCGAGTTCCCGCTCACCGTCGGCGTGGTGGGCGTGATCGTGGCGCCGATCCTGGCAGCCGTCGGCGCGCTGGCCGCCGTGCTGACCGAGTGCTCGATCGAAGTCGAACGCATTCAGTAACGAAGGTTGGCGATCGCTGGCGCGCTGCCGCCGGGGTGATGTTCGTCGGCCGAATCCGAGGTGGCCCGCATCGAAGCCACGAAACCGTGGCGGAGGAAGTGCGCTACCGAGGCCTGAGGCCGACGGACATCACCCCGGCGGCAGCGCGCAACCCAATCAGAGCGTCAGCACAACCTTCCCAACGACGCCGCCTTCGAGGGCACGATGCGCGTCGGCGGCCCGGGCCAGTGGGAACGTCGCCGCGATCACTGGCTTCACCCGCCCGGCTTCCACGAGCGGCCACACGTGGCGCTCGAGTGAGAGCGCGATGGCGCCCTTTTCGGCCGGCGTGCGGACGCGAAGCGTCGAGCCCGTGATCGTCAGGCGTTTCAACAGGATCGGACGAAGCGAGATCGCGGCGTCGGCGCCGCCCATGAGGCCGATCTGCACGAGCCGGCCGTCGCGGGCCAGGCACTCCAGATTCCTCGCGGCGTACGTCCCGCCGACGATGTCGAGAATGACGTCAGCGCCGCGGCCGCCCGTCGCGTCCTTGACCGCGGCGACGAAGTCACTGCTGCGGTAGTTCACCGCATGGGCGGCTCCCAGAGCGCGGCACGCGCGGCACTTCTCGTCGCTGCCGGCCGTCGCGATGACACGCGCGCCTCTGGCGGAGGCCAGCTGGATCGCGGTCGTACCGATGCCGCTCGTACCCCCATGCACGAGCAGCCACTCCCCGGACGCGAGGCGGCCACGATCGAACACATTCGTCCACACCGTGAAGAACGTTTCGGGTACCGCAGCGGCTTCGACGAGGGACAGGCCGCGGGGGACCGGGAGGCATTGCACGCCCGGTGCCGTGCACTCCTCGGCGTAGCCACCGCCGGACACGAGCGCGCACACTTCGTCGCCGACCTGCCATGGGCGGCCGGATGCCGAACGCGGCGGTCCATCGGCGTCCGCCGGGCCGAGCGCGGAGATGCGTCCGGCCACCTCCAGGCCCGGAAGGTCGGACGCACCCTTCGGCGGCGGGTACTGACCCTCGCGCTGCATCAGGTCCGGCCGATTCACGCCGGCCGCGGCGACGTCGATGAGCACCTCGCCCGAAGCAGGCGCCGGCGCTGGTCGCTCGACCAGTCGCAACACGTCGGGACCGCCAGACTCCGTGATCTCCACAGCCTTCATCGGGGTCGTTCTCGTCGTTGGCGTTCGTGGGCGTCGTTCAACGCAGTCCCGACGGCACTCGCGGTGTCGAGAGCAGTTCCGCGAAGACTTTCCACCGCGCTTCGGGCCTGTCCACCGTCCCTCCCTGGCGCTCCACGAAAGAGCGGACGATGTCCTGACCGAGGTTGTAGTTGATCACGTAGCTCCGGTACTCGTCGAAGAACCGCGTGCGCTGGTCGGCGCGGTCCTTCGGAGACATCGCCCACTTCTGCAGCCAGGCGGACGCGGCCTCCCGAGTGATGTCACCGTCGAGATACCGTCGCGCGGCCTCGTTGCCGGCATAGGAGAGCCTGGCGATACGCTGCTGAACGGCGTTATACGTTTCCGCGCCGGCCGGGTCGAGGCCCGCCAGAGGATAGAGCGCGTCGCGTTCGAATGCCGTCTTGGCGTCTCCCGGGAACGCGACCTCGATGCCGAAATTGGCCGTGCCCTCGGCGATGAGCGACTGCGGCGAGAAGAGGGGATAGACCGAGAACTCGACCCAGCCGCGGTCCCGCACGAGATGCTTTTCGAGCAGGGCGTTGTAGACGTGATGCCCCGGATACCCTTCGTGACAGGCGAGATCGATCGCGCGGTCGATCGTGATGGGCAGGTCCATATTGACCTGAATCACGCTGGTGAAGTTGCCCTTGTACCAGTTGTAGGCACTCCACGATTTGCCCGAGACGTACTCGACCGTAAACGTCTCTTCCGGTGGCAGTGTGAGATGCGCCAGGGTCTGCGACCGGCAGCCCTCGATCGCCGCCCGGAACACGGCGTCCACCTTGTCCCTGGGGATCACGTACTTCTGGCGAAACGCCTCGTAGCGATCGATCAGCTGGCCTCTTCCCGGAAGAAGTCGCGACAGTTCATCGAGCACCGGCTGGAAGTCCGCATCCTGCCTGTGCGGCGGACGCGCATCGTAGAGCCGTTCCGCCTCGTCATCGAACGTCAGCTTCTGTCCGCCCAGCATGGCGACACGCGTCTCGACGGCGGCCAGCTGTCTGTCCAGGTAGTCGCGCCGCAGCGTTTCAATTTCCTGTTCCGTCGCGGAGGCCGGCAGTCCCCGGAGGCTCCGGCGGAGCGCTTCTGCTTCCGCTCCCAGTTCGGTCAGCGTGAGCGACGGCCCCGTCGGTTTCCACGCCGGATCCCCGTAGTAGGCGTCCACGAAGTTCGTATCGTGCTGGCCGACGCGAAGGACGAGCTTGACGTACCGTTCGGCGATCGAATTCATGTCAGGTCCGGGTGCTGAGGCGGTACAGGCGCTGAGCCCGGCCGCCCCGATGGCAATGGTGAGCCGTCGCATAGCGGAGAGCTTACCAAGACCGTAAGTCGCTACCGGCCTTGGAATTAACGTACACTCCCGGCCGGGTCGATACTCGCATCGCGCTGGAGTCCATGCCGACACTCATACACCAACCGACCGTCATCCCTGCCGCGGGGACCCGGCCGAAGCAGATTCAGGAATTCGCCGGCCGGGTCAATTCCGGCCACTCGGCCGTGAGCGTGGCCCGCATGATCTCGCCGTCCGGCTGGACCGAGCCCGGCCAGCGCCCGGAGTTCGAGGAGATTACGGTGGTCCTCCGAGGCATGCTGCGGGTCGAACACGAAGGCGGCGCGCTCGAGGTGCGCGCCGGCCAGGCGGTGGTCACGCACGCAGGCGAGTGGGTCCGCTACAGCACGCCCGAGTCCGACGGCGCGGAGTACGTCGCCGTCTGTCTTCCGGCGTTCTCGGTCGAGACGGTTCACCGCGACGAGTAACTCCACATTGATGACAGCGTCGGCGATTGAGACCCACGGTCTCCGGAAGGAGTTCGGCGAGTTCGTCGCCGTTGACGGCATCGATCTGCACGTGCCTCGCGGCAGTTTCTACGGCTTCCTCGGTCCGAATGGCGCCGGCAAATCGACCACCATCAAATGCCTGACGGGCCTGCTCAAGCCGACGGCTGGTACGTTCCGGCTCCTTGACATGGATCCGGTCGCCGATCCGGTCGGAGTGAAGCGCCAGGTCGGCGTCGTGCCCGAGGATCTGGCGCTCTTCGACCGGCTGAGCGGCGCGGAGACGCTCGGCTTCATCGGCCAGGTGCACGGCCTCGACGCCAAGTCCATTCGCGCGCGCTCGCAGGAGCTGCTGGCGCTGATGGACCTGACCAAGGCGGCGAACGATCTCGTCGCCGACTACTCGCACGGCATGCGCAAGAAGATCGCGCTGTCGGCCGCGCTCCTGCCCGCGCCGCGCCTGCTCTTCCTCGACGAACCGTTCGAGGGGATCGATGCGATCGCGTCCCGCCAGATCAAGGACCTCCTGGCCGCCTTCGTGAGGAATGGCGGCACCGTCTTCCTCACGACCCACGTGCTCGAGATCGTCGAGCGGTTGTGCGACCACATCGGGATCATCAACAAGGGACGCATCGTCGCTGAGGGGCCGATGGCCGAGTTGCGTGCCGGCGGCGTGGAGGGCCAGTCGCTCGAAGAGCGGTTCATGGACATCGTCGGCGCCTCGCGGTCCGCGCTGCCGGCGCTCGACTGGCTGGGGTAGGCGCCCGCATCACGATGGAGACGCTCCGGGCGCTTCGCGCGATCATCTCGCTTCGCTGGCGGATGCTCAAGAACAGCATCTCCGGCGGGCGCAAACGCGACGCGCTCGAGCAGATGTCGCGCGCGCTCGCGCTGGTCGTGCCGGTGCTGATCGCGTCGCTCTCGATCGGCAGCTTCGTCGCCGTCAGCATCGTTGGATTCCTCGGCGGCCGGGCCATGGCGACCGGCCTCCTCGACGCTACGGTCGGCCTGTTCATTCTCCGCGTCGTCTTCGGTGTCGCGGCGTTTGCGATCGTCATGCTGGCGCTCGTCGCACCGACGCAGAGCACGGTCACGCGCTACACCCGCCTGCTGCTCCTGCCGATTCACCGCCGCGTCCTGCACCTCGTCGAAGTGCTCGCGTCGCTGGCCGATCCCTGGCTGGCCGTCGTGGCGGCGGGCCTCGTGGCATTTGCCGTGGGCCTGATGGCGGGCGGCCGACCCGGCGCGGCCCTGGCCGCGCTGGCCTCTACGGCCGCGAGCGTCGCCGTGCTGGTGTGCCTCTCTTCGCTCGCCGGGTTTCTCGTGGCGTGGTTCATGAAGAGCCGCCGGCGGAGCGAGTTGTTCACGCTGATCTTCGTCATGACCGTCTCGCTGGTGTCGTTCGCGCCGATGTTTTCCGCGCGCTTCGACGACGCCGACCGCGTCGCGGGAGGAACGGTGGAATCGGGACGCCGCGCCCGGCGATTCAACATCGACGAGTTCAACAGGAACCTGCCTGCGTGGAGCCGGTACCTGCCGTCGGAACTGCACGGCCGCGCCGTCGCCGCCGGCTTCGCCGGCGATCAGGCACGCGTGGCCGCGTGCGTCGCGACGCTGATGCTGCAGGCGGGCCTGGTGTATTTCCTGTCATCACGCGTGCACGCGCGCATGCTCAACTCCCTCGAGGGCGACTCGAGCCGGCGCCGATCGAGCGGCATCCGCGGCCCGGACCCGAAGCTGCCGCTCCTGTCGCCCGGCGCGTCGGCGGTCGCGTGGGCGCAGTTCCGCGGCGCGCTGCGCACGGTTCGCGGCCGCCTCACGATTCTTCTGCCCGGCCCGATGCTCGGACTCATGACGTTCGCCTTCCACCGCATCCCGCAGGAAACCTGGGCGCGCAGCGCCGCCGAGCAGGGGTACCTGCTGCTTGGTGCGTCGATTCTCTTCACGCTGTATTCGCTGCACGCTGTCAGCATGAACTTCTTCGGCTCGGACCGCGCGGGTTTCACGCGCCAGCTGCTCGCGCCGCTGTCGGACCGCGATCTGGCCTGGGGCAAGGTCGGCGGCTTTGCCATGATCGTCGGTACCGGCCTCGTCATCTGCCTCGCCACGTCACTCGCCGTGGCGCCGAGCGGGCCCGCGGCCTACTGGATCGCCACGATCCTCGGCGGCGCCGCAACGTTTCTGCTGATGTGCCCCGTCGCGATCTGGTTCTCGGCGCTCTTTCCCGTCGCCTCGGATCTGGGTAAGACAGGCTCCGGCGGCAACCCGCACCCGCTCCCCATGATTGCCGGCACGATACTCACCGCGCTTTTCGCGCTGCCCGCGGCGGCCGTGGTCGTCATCAGCGAGTTCGTAGTGCAGGACCAGTTGTCGGCCGTCTGGATGATGCTCGTGTACTTCGCGATCGCCGCCGGCGTCGCGATTCCGCTCGTCAATCTTTCGGCACGCACGATTGGGGCGCGGCGCGAGAACCTGGCGTTGGTGGCGCAAGGAAAATAAGGGGGAGCGGCGCTGGGGTGACGACGCGAGTCTCAGGCCTCCGCAGCCCGGGCCTCCGGGCTGCTTCGGATTCGACCCGCGCCGGCGATCAACCGACGAACTTGTACCCGAGCCCGTGCACGGTGAGGACGAACTGCGGATGCCTGGGGTTGGGTTCGATCTTCTGTCTGAGCCACGCGACGTGGACATCGACGGTGCGCGTGGACGGCATCGAGTGGTAGCCCCAGACCTCGTTGAGGAGTTCGTCGCGCGTGAGCGTGGCCTCGCGGTGTTCGATGAAGTACTTGAGCAGCAGGAACTCGCGCGCGGAGAGTTCGATCGGCTGGCCGCCGCGGACGACCTCGGCCTTGCGGAAATTCACCATGACGTCGCCGAACCGGTACTCGACCGCGCTCGCGCCGGTCCCGGCGGTGGCGCGGCGGGTCTGGACTTCGATGCGCGCGAGCAGTTCCAGCATGTCGAACGGCTTGGTGAGGTAGTCGTCGGCGCCAATCCGCAGGCCGTGGACGCGATCGACGATCTGGCCGCGCGCGGTCAGCATGATCACCGGCGTCTGGACGCCCTGCTGCCTCAGATCGCGGCAGACGTCGAAGCCGCTCGCACCCGGGAGCATCACGTCGAGCAGGATCACGTCGAACTTCTGCCCGGTTGCCGCGGCCAGGCCCGACGGTCCGTCCGT
>CAZJTG010000071.1:0-15528 GCA_964548865.1 uncultured Solibacteraceae bacterium | reverse complement strand
TGGGCGTATCCATGCCGCACTTCGGGCTCGGTCCGCTGCTGGCGATCGTGTTTGCCGTGTCGCTGGGATGGCTGCCGGTGTCCGGCACCGGCACGCTGGCGCACTTGGTTCTGCCTGCCGTCACGCTTGGCGCGGCGCTCGCGGCGATTCTGGCGAGGATGACGCGCGCGACGCTCATCGACGAGCTGCGCGAGCTCTACGTGCTCGCCGCGCGGGCCCGCGGCACGTCGCGCATGCGCGCGGTGGTTGCACACGCGTTCCGCAACAGTCTGATTCCGGTCGCCACGATTATCGGCCTTCAGCTTGGCGCCGTGCTGACCGGCACGATCATTACGGAAACGATCTTCGCCTGGCCGGGCGTCGGCCGCCTGCTGATCCAGGCCATCAGCTTCCGCGACTACCCGCTGGTTCAGGGATGCATCCTGTTCATCGCCGTGACCTACGTCACGATGAACCTGCTCGTCGATCTCCTGTACGGCTGGCTGGACCCGAGGATCCGCTACCAATGATCGAACGCACGGGCCTGGTCATCGTGGTGGGCACGGTGCTTGCCGCCCTCTTTGGGCCGTGGATCACGCCGTTCGATCCGTCGTCTCAGAACCTCCCGCTCCGTCTGGCGGCGCCCAGCCTGGCGCACCCGCTGGGCCTCGATGAACTCGGCCGCGACCTGCTGGCGCGGCTGCTCGCCGGCGCCCGAGTGTCGCTTTTCGTCGGGTGCGCGGTCGTGGGTATCTCGACGCTCGTCGGCGTGACCGTGGGATCGATCGCGGGTTACCTTGGCGGCAAAGTCGACGCGACCGTCGGACGCATCATGGACGTCCTGATGGCGTTCCCGGGCATTCTGCTGGCCATCGCTCTCGTGGCGGTCCTGGGGCCGAGCCTCCGCAACGTCGTGCTCGCGCTCGTGACGATTGGCTGGGTCGGCTACGCGCGGCTGGTCCGGGGGCAAGTCCTGAAAGTGCGCGAACTGGAGTTCATCCAGGCCGCCCGCGCGCTTGGCGCCCCCGTGTCGCGCATCCTCATCCGGCACGTCGTGCCCTCGCTGTCAGCGTGCAGGCGACGCTCGGCATGGCGGGCGCGATCATCGCCGAGGCGTCCCTGAGTTTTCTCGGGCTCGGCGTCCAGCCTCCCACGCCGAGCTGGGGGACGATGCTCGACGCGGGGCGGGCGCACTTGTTCGACGCGCCTCACCTGACGCTTGTGCCTGGAGCGGCGATCGCCACGCTCGTGCTCGGTTTCAATTTTCTGGGCGACGCCCTCCGGGACAGGCTGGATCCTAGAGTAGGGTAGGCGGGTTCTACGGGTCCTGCGGGTTCAACGGGCAGAACCCGGGGAACTCGCTGGACCAGCGCTCCTATCGGATCTCGCGTGCAATGCGCTGGAGGTTCGGATCGCGCGGAGCGGCCGCGAGCGCCTGCGCAATGAGTTCACGCGCGGAGGCGCGATCGCCGGTGAGCCAGCGGGCGCGTGCCAGCAGGCCGAGTGACATGGGCGTCCCGTGTCCGCTGGCAACGGCGCGCGACAGGAACTCGGCGGCCGACTGCGCGTCGCCGGCCCCGAGCGAGAGGCCGCCGATTCGAGCGGCCCGGGCGGCGCGGACGTCGGCGGGCGACGTATCGCCCTCGAGCGCGTCGAACTTCATGAGCGCATCTCGCGCCTCGAGGTCGTGTCCCAGCCGCTCGGACGCATCCGCCAGGTACAGAAACGCCTCCGGCGTGACCGGCGAGGTCGCCACCGCGTCTTTCAGAATGCGTTCGGCGTCCACGTAGTTGCCGGACATCGATAGCGCGCGCCCGAACAAGGCGAGTCCCTCGCTGCGAGGCGCGGTGCCGCCGAGCGCGCGTTCGATCGACTCGAGCGCGCGCTGCACGGATTCGCCGCTGCCGGCGGGCTGCCGCTCGGCGCGAGCCAGATGGACGCGTCCGATGGCCAGGAGTACGGCGGAATCATTCGGCGCCTGCGTCAGCGCTGACGCGAGGGTGCCCAGCGCCGAGTCGAACCGGCCCCGGCGAGTCTCGGCCTCCGCGATCTCGACGCTTCGGTCCGCGTGCGGTTGTCGCGCCTGAAGCGCCTGGAGTTGGATCATCTCGTCCAGGGGACGCCCGGCGTCGCGGTAGGCCTCAGCGAGTTCCTGGCGCGCAGGCGAGAAGTCGGGCGCGAGCGCCAGGGCGCTTTCGAGCGACACAATGGCGCCGGAGAGATCGCCGACGTCCCGCTGCACGAGTCCAAGCAGATAGCGCCGCTCGGCAGAGAAGTCGTTCCGCGACGCCATGGCTTTGAGTGGCTCGATCGCGGCGGCTGAATGGCCGGCCCGGAAGAGCGCAAGCGCGAGCTTGTACAGGAGCGACGGGTCTTCGGCCCTGAGTCGGGAGGCGGCCTGACCGTACCACTCGGCCGCCTGGGCCGGCTGGCCGAGAGCGTCGTAGTGCTCGCCGAGCGCGATCAGGGGCTGAGGCGCCTCCGGGGCGAGGCGGCTCGCCTGCCGCCAGTCCCGAGCCGCCTCGGCGAAGCGCCGCTGATCGCGGTAGGCCTCGCCTCGGCGGAGGTACGCGACCATCGACTCGGGTCGAAAGGCCAGCGCGCCGCTGAACGCCTCGATCGCGGCGTAAGCGTTGCCCGAGCCGAGCGCCCGTTCCCCGTCTGCAAGAAGACGCCGGTATTGCCGTTCAGCGTACAGGCGCTGGACCGCAACCACGCCCAGGACCGTGCAGATCACGAGCGCCAGGGCCGCGCCGGCCCACGTGACGGTGCGTCGCATCGGCACCAAGTGTAAGGGGGAACCTTGGCAGGACTCCGGGGTCTAAGTGGACTGAGGCAACAAACGCCGGGTGCTACCATGGCGTCAGGGACCTCTGTGAAACCGATTCGCGTGCTGGCATGGTCGAACGCCGCGAGCGCCGACTGGGCGTTAGTGCAGGAGTGTGCCAGCGGCAGCGAGGACGCCTGCACGCGGCTCGTCACAGACCACCAGCGCATGGTTTACCAGCTGGCCTTACACCTGCTGGGTGACCAGCAAGAAGCCCTCGATCTGTCGCAGGAAGTGTTTCTGAGGGTCTTTCGGACGCTGCCGCAGTTCCGCGGTCAGTCGACGCTCCGGACCTGGATCTACCGGATCGTCGTGAACCAGGCGTCGAATCGCCAGCGTTGGTGGAGGCGCCGCCGCCGGTCGCAGCAGGTGGCGCTTGAAGAGCACACCGCCGCGCACGGAGAGCTGCCGGACGCGCGGGAACGGTCGATGCCGGACCGCGTCGCCGAGGAGCATGAAACGTCGGCGCGTGTGTGGAGTGCGATGGCCACGCTTCCGTTCGAGCAGCGTGCCGTTCTCGTGCTTCGAGAGATTGACGGCCTGAGCTACGAGGAAATCGCCACGTCGCTCGACATCGCCGTCGGGACCGTGAAGTCACGCCTGGCGCGCGCACGCGAGACGCTGCGCCTGGCGCTGGTGCATCAATGATCAGGGCGGATTGCGATTCGGTGCGGGACGACCTCGAGGCATTCGCCGACGGCGAACTGCGGGGTGATGATCTGCGCTACGTCGCGCTCCACATCGACGCCTGCATCCGCTGCTCCGAGGAGGTCGAGATTCGGCGACAGGTGGGCAGCCTGGTCCGCGAGTCGGTCGATCACTGGCGGGAGATGCAGCCGCCGGCGGGTCTGGCTTCGGGCGTCGTCGCGCGCGTGCGCGCCGAGTCGGCGCAATCCTGGCGCGCGGCGCTCAACCGGTCGGTCGAAGACTGGCAGTGGGTGATCGTGGGCGGTGGCGCCACCGTGGCGACGTGTCTCGTCATGTTCGTCTGCTCGGCCGTGCTGCTCTTTGGAACGACCACCAACACCGCGGAAGGCTTGTCCACGCTCGCAACGAATTTCAAGGCGTCGCCGGGCGCCATGTATGCCGAGGTGTCACGACGGGGCGGGCCGGGAAAGCAGGTGATGCTGGTGCAGCTCGACACGAGCGCGGCGCCGGCGCACGCGCTTCCGGCCGTGTTCGATCGCGACTATGAAGAACGGCAGTGGGTCGATGCCCTGGGTCGCACGCTCGCGACGACCGGCACCCTCGGACTGGCCGGGCTGCCCGAGCAGAGCCGGAAGCGCGCCGAGTGGCTCGCGGCCAACATCATGCGCAAGCGGGCCATCGAGCCGTCCGTCGGCCCGTTCAATACCCTGCAGGTCCATCGCCTCCACCTCGTCACCAACACCGAGGTCATCGCGAAGGGACTGTCGCCGACACCGTAAGTCCGCCAGCCCCCGCCATCGCGGACGCCACGTTCTGCAGCAAGTCAGTCGCCCGGATGACGACGCGCGACAGTACCGCGTCGCCCGGCAGCACGATCTCGTATCGCTCGTCGAGCGAATCGCTGAGACCGTCCGTGGGGTAGGCGAGCTGCCAGGTGCCTCCGGCCACCGAGTACTCGAGCTTCTGGACGGGGCTCTGCGCATCACGCACGCGAACCGTCACGCGGAGCTGGTTCCCCGAGCGCGCCGATTCGATCGTGATCTGGGGCGGCGTGTTGTCCACGTCGAACGGATCGCTCTCGCGCTCGCCGGTCAGCACCCGATCGGCGGAGTTGGTCGGACTGTCGGTGGCGCGCAGGCGAATGAGATACCGCCCGTCGGCGACCGAGGTCGTGTCCCACACGAACATCGGATCGGTGAGGCCGGTTCTGAGGTCGCGCCACGCCGACTCGCCCTCGCGGCGGTACTGAACGGAGTACACAAGGCGGTCTCCATCCCCATCCTCGGCCTTCCAGGCAAACGTCTGGAGCCCCTTCTGGAACATGCGGCGCCCCGGAGACGGCGATGGTGGCGTGTCGCCCGGCGGCCGCCGTGCTTCCGCCGTCACCTCATCCAGGCCGGCGATGGCGCCGTCCTCGCTGGAGAAGGGCCGCTGAAACACGACGCCAGGCGGGTGGACGGTCAGCGAACTCACGACCGGCCGCGTGTTGCGCGGCAGGTAGGCTGCGGTCACCGACGTCAGCCGGGCGGCCTGCGAGCCGGCGCGACTGAATGTGGCCCGCCACTGGAGGAATCGCGCGGGCGGACTTGCGATCGCTTCACCTTCGGCGCGCACGAGCGGGCCGGACCATTCGCTCCACGAATCGTCGGGCTTCTCGGTATTGCCCGAGCGCGTTGACAGCGTGACGGCCGATCCCACCCAGCGCAGCAGCCCCCATGTCGAGAGGCTCTTCGTGTCCTTGACGGCGGACACGAATGTCGCGGGCGCCGTTGCCGTGCCTCCGGTCGCCATGACCCGCCCGGGATTGGCCGTCGCAAACGTCAGCTCTCCGGCGGCGCCTCGCGGCGGACCGGCGAAGCGCGTGATTTGTTTGGCGTCCACTCCCGTGAGGAGCAGGACGTCGCGGGCGCCTTCGAGGCGGTAGAGGCGCCCCTCCGGGCCTGTCGCGATCACCAGCCGCCCGTCGTCTCCCGCCGCCAGGTCGTAGATCGTGTCGGGTGATTCCCAGATGGCCTCCCACGCGCCGGAGGCATCGATTCGGTACAGCAGGGACTTGCGCGCGGGCGGCGTCGTGCTGCCCGACGGCGGGGGCAGCGAGATCGTGGCGAGGCTCGTGATGACTGCCGCCGGTTCGGACCCGGCCGGCGTCGATTCGTCGCCGCGAGTCACCGCCGCCGCGTAGATCGTTCCGTCGGCGAGCGCGGCCACCGCGCGGATCTCCGTCAATCCGGAATCGAGCAGCGCGAACGCCCGGTCGTCGGCGCTCACGCGGTAGAGCCGGCCGGGCGATTCGGTCCCGGCGAGGATTCGCCCCTGAGGATCGCGCGCGAGGGCGACGACATGCGCCGCCGTCGGCCGGTAGATCGCCCGGCCCGTGCCGTCGGCGTCCACGCGGTAGATCGCGGCCGGATTGCCGGCGCCAATCCACAGCCGGCCTGCCGAATCCACGGCCAGGGCCCAGATGTACTTCTCCTCCGGATCGAAGAAGGCCCGCGCCGGGGCGTTGCCCTCGATCACGTAGACGCGTCCGTCAGGAGAACTGGCGGCGTACACGCGGTTCCCGGACGCGGCCACGGCGAAGATGTTGGGTTCCTCGGCGTCGAAGGCCGTGCTCTCGGGCTGCCCCGCGCGTATCCGGAGCAGCCGGCCGTCGCCGCCCGTGCCCGCCCACACCGTGCCATCGGCCGATTCGGCGGCGCTCCACACTTGCGCGGGCGTTGACGTCAGCCGATTCGCGAACGCCGGACCGGGCGAGAGCACTCCCTGAAGACTGATGAAGACGCCATCCGACGTTCCCTTCAGAAATTCCGCCGGGCTGGCCACGGTCCAGAACATCGGCCCGGACGCCGTGGCGGCGAGCGCGGTGAGGAGCATCAGGGACGCGAGAGTCGCGGCAATGGGTAAACAGCGGGAATGAGGCATGGTGGGCGTTATTTCGGTGTCAGCGTCAGCGTGAGTTCGCGCGACCCTCGAACCGCGCGGTTCAGCCGTTGTTCCCACGCTCCGACAACGGTCTTGGAGACGGCGGCCGTCGCCACGGTCTTGTCTTCGTCAAGGATCGTGCGTACTGACGCGGGGAGCGAGGGCAGCGCCTCGCCGCCGACGACCGTGCCCGGGCTGGAGGTGACGAGTCGGACGTAGAGGCGGTTGTTGCGCCGAGTGGCGTTCATGCGCGCGACGAGCGCGGGCCAGCTGGTGGCGCGGCCCGGTTTGATGTCCCGCTCCTCGAGGCCCGTGAGCGTCGGCGCGTCACTCACGATAAGAGTCAGCGGTCCCGAGGCTTGCGCCGGCATCGCCACCGGAATCGTCACGGTCTCGGTGCCGCCCCGATAGTCGCGGAGCAGGACGCTCAACTGGTGCGTGGATCCGAATCGCGGCCGCGTCGTGTCGAGCCAGACCCGTTCGATCGCCGTGCTGGACTGTGTCTCGGCGACGGTGACGGTCAGGGTCACACGGTCGGCCAAGGCGGATCGGAACTCGTTGGTCGCGCCGATGCCGACCGGGGCGACACCCGCGGCGGCCGCGAGCGCGCCCGCGCCGTCTCCCGAAAACATATCGTCGATGGCCACGCGACTCCCGTCGCCGAACAAGACCTCGCCCGAGATGCCAATCGACAGCGGTCCTGACTGCCGCTCGTAGGCCGCCATTGCATTGAGCACGGCGACGTAAGTGAAGAGCGGCGTCAGCGTCTGGTCGTGCAGCACCTTGAACTGGAGGCGCCGGTCCGCGCTCCGCGCGGACCGAAGCGTGACGTCTACCGTGACTTGGGGCGGCTCGGCGCCAATGGTGCCCGCGACGGCCGTGGCGCGATCCTGCGTCATCGTGCCGACCGGCGGGCCGAGGGTGGCGATCTTCATCGAGGAGTCGAGGCTCGGCAGGACCGCGAAGACGCGCGCCTGGGTCATCACCATCGACGTCGGTCCGAGATTCAGGAATGGATGGCCGAAGGCATACACACGCGGGCCGTCCACGTGCGTAACGGTTCCGGTGGCGCCCATCTCGAAGTCGCCGCGGATGAGCGCCATGCCCACCGGATCGCCTGGCCGCAGCGGACTGGTGGCGCGGCCCGGGGCCGCCTGCGCCGCGGTCTGATCGCCCGGGGGCAGGTTGAGCGCGCGGCGGAGCTCGCGATCGAGCGAGGGATCGACACCGCTCATGACCATGGCCACACCGATGGGCCGCAGCGCCGGGGCGAGATCGAGTAGTCCGGACGGGCCGTCCACGCGAGCGGCCGGGCCCAGACTGCCGATGCGGGAGCTCGTCAGCGCCGCCAGGCGTTCGAGCGCGCCAAAGACGGCGGACGGTGCGGCGGGCCACGTGAGCTCGAACTGGCTGGCGGCGCCGCGCGTCGGATTGCCGGTTCCGGTCGCACTAATCATCTCGCCGATCGGCGTGATGCCCGCGAGCGGCTCCTTGGGAAACGTACCAAGAGAGTAGGAGACCGCGCCCACCAGCCGGCCGCCGATGTAGACCGGGCTGCCGCTCATGCCCTGAATCACGCCGGTGCGAGCGAGGGGGCCGCCTTCGAGCCGCGCGAGAATCAAGTTGCGCTGGGGCGCCACGACGTTCCGCAGCACGCCAAGGATGTGGACCTGGAATTCCTCGATTTGATCGCCGGCGAACACGGTTCGGCCAACAGCCGTCATTCCTGGCCGGATGTCATCCACGGGAAAGAACGCGGGCGCCTGCTGTACCGCGGCGAGGGGACTCGCCAGGAACGCGGCCGCGACGATGGCGAAGGGGCCGAGGCGGGGGAGCAGGCTCATTCTTGGCGCAGCATCGTTATAGCACGCGGTTACGCGCGGGTTTGACCGGCCGCAAACGCGTCTGGTAGGCTCTCGTGACCGTGTCGTTCCTCTATTCCCGGACGCCGTCTTTTGCCGCGACCTGGTCGTGGTGGTGGCGATCCAGCTCGATGGCTGAGGGGGCGTAGCGCGGTAACCGGAAGTTCAAGCGCGTGGGTGAGTGGGCCTCTTCAGCATTGCTGGAGGGGCTTTTGTTTTTTTTGTGCCGATGGCGAGAGTCTGCGAAACCGTTCTGGTCAACGACATGCGCGAGCTGCGGCGCCTTCGAGACGCGTCATCAGCCGACATCGTCGAACTCCGCCTCGACGGTGTCGCCGGCCTCGACGTTCGGGGCGCGGTGGAGGGCCGCCGGCTGCCGGTCCTTTTGACCTGCCGCGCCGCGTGGGAAGGGGGGCGATTCACGGGCAGCGAGGAAGAGCGGCTGGGGATCATCGCCGCGGCGATCGCCAGCGATGCCGACTTTGTCGATGTCGAATGGCGCGCGGCGCGGGCGGAACTGCCGGCCATCGCACCCGAGCGCCTGGTGCTGTCGCATCACGCGTTCGACGGCGTTCCCGGCGATCTGCGGGACCGCGTGCAGGCAATGCGCCGCGAGAGCCCGTCGGGCGTGATCAAGGTTGCCGTGGTCCTGAACGAACTCTCCGGGTTGCTCGCGTTGCAACGCGTCGCCGCGGCGGACGCGGCGCCGCACGTCTTCATCGGCATGGGCGCGGCCGGCGTCTTGAGTCGCGTCTGTCCGGCCTCACTCGGGTCGGCGTGGACCTACGGCGGTAGCGCGGCTCCGGGCCAGCTGCCGGTTGCCGAACTCGTGCATCGATACCGGGTTCGATCGCAGTCGGCCTCGACCCGGCTCTTTGGCCTGACGGGCCGGCCGCTCGCGCACTCCGCTTCACCGGCGATGCACAACGCGGCGTTTTCCGCATCCGGCGTCGACGCGATCTACGTTCCCCTGGAAACCGGCGACGCGCGCGCGCTGCTCGAAGTCGCCGAGGCGTTTGGCTTCGAGGGAGTCAGCGTGACGGCGCCACTCAAGCAGGCCTGGAGCGCCCTTGGCGTGGCAGTGGACGCGCGCGCGAGAGCGATTGGCGCCGCCAATACGCTCAGACGGGAGCCGGCGTCCGGCTGGACCGCGACGAATTTCGACGTCGACGGTTTCCTGGCGCCCCTGCGTGCGCGTGGCGTGGCGCTCAGTCGGCGTCGGGCCGTGGTTCTCGGCGCCGGCGGCGCGGCCCGATCGGCCGCGTGGGCGCTCGGGCAGCAGGGCGCGTCCGTCGAGATCTGCGGTCGGCGGGCGGGTGCGGCTGCGGCGGTGGCCGCGGCGCTGGGCGTCGCGGCGGGATCGTGGCCGCCCGCCCCCGGTTGGGACCTGCTGGTGAACGCGACGCCGGTGGGCATGTCGCCCGATTCAGCGGCAGCGCCCATACCGCGCGCGGCGGTTGATGGGGGCGCCGTCTACGACCTCGTGTATCACCCGAGGCGCACGCAACTGCTCCGCTGGGCGGCAGAGGCCGGGGCCGTGACGATCGAGGGTCTCGACATGCTGGTCGAGCAGGCCGCGCTGCAGTTCGAGCACTGGCTGGGCCGCGAGGCGCCGCGCGAGGTGATGCGCGCGGCCGCCGAGCAATTTCTGGCGATCGACATCGCGAACGAGCGGCGCGAGTGAGCCGCGTGAGCGGAGTGGGGCAGTCGGGGCCCCGCGAGCGAACGCGTAAGGGGGGAGCGGCGGGGACGAAGTCCCCCCGCAGTGAAAATGAAACAGACGACGTTTGACGAATTCGTGGAACTGGGCCGGCGAGGCACGTTCGTGCCGGTGTGCCGAGAGATCATGGCGGATTTGCTCACGCCGGTGTCGGCGTTCCTGAAGATCGCCGAGCACTCCGACTACGCCTTCCTGCTCGAGAGCGTGGAGGGCGGCGAGCACGTGGGCCGTTATTCCTTCCTCGGCAAGGACCCGTTCCTGATCCTGCGCGGCCGCGACGGCGACACCTCGATCGAGCAGGCGGGGGTCAGGTCCACGCGCGACGAGCCCGTCGTGGACGTGCTGAGAACGATGATGGCGGAATTCCAGTCGCCGTTCGTGGCCGATCTGCCGCGCTTCACGGGCGGCGCGGTCGGGTTCCTCGACTACGACGCGGCGGAGTGGTTCGAGCCGGCCGTGAAGCTCGACAAGCCGGCGGCCGACCGCGATCAGGCGGGCTTCATGGTGTTCGACACCGTGCTGGCATTCGATCACGTGAAGCACCGGATTCTCGCGATCGCCAACGCGCGCCTGCGCGCGGGCGAGGATTTGCGCGCCCTCTACGATTTCGCCTGCGCGAAAATCGACTTCCTCGAACGCGAACTCGAGCGCAACCTGTCGCGCACGCGTCGGCCCGAGGCCACGCCGCTCGAGATCGTCGCGAACCAGACACGGGAGGACTTCGAGGCCGGCGTCCGCGCCATTCAGCAGGACATCGCCGCCGGCGAGGTGTACCAGGCGGTGCTGTCACAGCGCTTCGACGTGGACGTGGCCGCCACGCCGTTCGATGTCTACCGCGCCCTGCGCCACGTGAATCCGTCGCCCTACATGTTCTTCATCCGGATGGGCAAGGACGCGATTGTGGGATCGTCTCCGGAGATGCTGGTGCGCGTCGAGGGACGGCATGTGGAGACCCACCCGATTGCCGGCACCCGCCGGCGGGGCGTGACGCCTGACGAGGACCAGCGGCTGGCGGAGGAACTCCGTCGGAGCGAGAAGGAGCGCGCCGAGCACGTCATGCTGGTCGACCTGGGCCGCAATGACATCGGGCGGGTCGCCGAAGTCGGCAGCGTGCGCGTGCCACAGTACATGACGCTCGAACGGTATTCGCACGTCATGCATCTCGTCTCCAGGGTCGAAGGCCGGCTGGACGAAGGCCGGGACCGGCTGGATGCGCTCGTCGCCACGTTTCCGGCCGGCACACTGACGGGCGCGCCGAAGATTCGCGCGATGCAGATCGTGGGCGCGCTCGAACCCACGCGGCGCGGCCTGTATGGCGGCGCGGTCGGCTACCTCGATTTCGCCGGCAACCTCGATTTCTGCATCGCCATTCGCACGATCACGATGCGCGACGGCAAGGCCCAGGTGCAGGCCGGCGCCGGCATCGTCGCCGACTCGCTGCCCTCGGCCGAGTACGAGGAGACGCGAGACAAGGCGCGGGCGCTCATTCAGGCCCTCGAGATGGCCAACGGGGGCCTCTGACGTGGTGCTGCTCGTTGACAACTACGATTCGTTCACCTGGAACCTGGCGCATCGCCTCGGCGAACTCGGCGCCGCGGTACGGGTGGTCCGCAACGACGCGATGACGGTGGACGACTTCGAGCGGCTGGGCCCGGCGCGCATCGTGATCTCGCCCGGACCGGGTCGGCCGGAAACCGCAGGCGTGTCGGTCGAGACGCTCCGGCGTTTCGCCGGACGCGTGCCGATTCTCGGCGTGTGCCTCGGGCACCAGGCGCTGGCGATCGCCTTCGGGGGACGCGTCGAACGCGCGGCGCTTCCGATGCACGGCAAGACGTCGCAGGTCGCGCACGATGGCACGCACCTCTTTGCCGGATTGACGGGCCCCGTGGAGGTCGGCCGCTATCACTCGCTCGTGATCCCGCCGAACCACCTTCCGCCCGGGTTCGTGCGCACGGCGTGGGTGCAGGAAGATGGGACCATCATGGGAATCCGGCACGCGTCGGAACCGACCTTTGGCGTGCAGTTCCACCCCGAGTCCGTGCTCACGCCCGCGGGGCAGCGGATCCTTCACAACTTCCTGGAGTCCTGAGCATGTTCGCGAACCTCCTGGAGACACTGCGCCGGCACGAGGACCTCACGATCGACGAGGCCGCCGGGGCCATGGCGCGGATCATGGACGGCGAGGCGCAGCCGGCGCACATGGCGGCGATCCTGATGGCGCTGGCGCTCAAGGGCGAGCGGCCGAGCGAAATGGTGGGCTTCGCGACCACCATGCGCGCGCGCGCCGTCCCCATGCCCGAAGCGGTGCCCGACGTGTTCGACACGTGCGGCACCGGCGGGGACGGGGCGCATACGTTCAATGTGTCCACGGCGGCTGCGCTCGTGATTGCCGGCGCCGGCGTGAAGGTCGCGAAGCACGGCAACCGGGCTGTATCGAGCCGGTCGGGATCCGCGGACGTGTTCGAAGCGCTTGGCGTGAACCTGAACGCACCCGCTTCGGCGATTGTCACCGCGCTCAAGGAAGCGGGCATCGCGTTCTTCTTCGCGCCCGTGTGGCATCCGTCGATGAAACACGCCGGGCCGACCCGACGCGAGCTGGGCGTGCGGACGGCATTCAATCTGCTCGGGCCGCTGACGAATCCGGCCGGGGCGCGCCGGCAGCTGATCGGCGTCTCGCGCCCGGAGCACACGGAACTGGTCGCGCGGTCGCTCGGAGCGCTCGGCGCGGACCGCGCGTGGGTCGTGCACGGCGCCGGCGGCCTCGACGAAATCTCCACGCTTGGCCACACCAAGGTGTCCGAGCTGTCGGCGGGCACCGTGAACACCTTCTACGTGCATCCTGCCGATGCCGGTCTGCCCATCGGCCTCCGCGCCGGACTCGCTGGCGGCACCGCCGCCGAAAACGCCGTGATGATCGAGCGCCTGCTCGACGGCGAGCGCGGTCCGCGACGCGACGTCGTGCTGCTCAATGCCGGCGCCGCCCTTCTCGTCGCCGGTCGGGTTGCCACGGTCGCCGACGGCGTGACTGCCGCGGCGGCGAGCGTCGATACGGGGCGCGCCCGCGCGGCTCTGGATCGGCTGCGAGAGGTGTGCCGCCCGTGACCGGCGTGCTTGACGCCATCGTCGCCGGCGCCCGCCGGTCGGCGCTCGACCGCGAGGCGCGTGGCGCCGCGGACGTCGAGCGGGTCGCATCGATGGCGGCTCCGGACGGACGCGGTTTCGTCGAGTCGCTGTCGCGCCCGGGTACGCGAATCATTGCCGAGTGCAAGCGGCGCTCGCCATCGAAGGGCATCCTGCGACACGACTACGACCCGGCCGCCATCGCGCGGGGATACGAGCGTGCCGGCGCGGCGGCCATCTCCGTCCTGACCGAGCCGTCCTTCTTCGACGGCTCGCTCGACCACCTGTGCGCGGTCCGAGGCGCGGTGCGCATCCCGATCCTACGCAAGGACTTCGTCGTCACGGAGTTCCAGATCCTCGAAGCCCGCGCCGCCGGTGCGGACGCCGTGCTGCTGATAGCCGCCGCGCTGGACGACCTCGCTCTCGGGGCGCTCATGAAGGCGGCGACCGCGCACGGGATGGCGGCCCTCGTCGAGGTCCATGCGGCGAGCGAGGCGGCGCGCGTCATAGACGTCGGCGCGGCGCTGGTCGGCGTGAACAGCCGGGATCTCCGGACGCTCGAAATGAAGCCGGCTGTCTTCGATGAAGTTGCCGCGCGTCTGCCTGCCAACGTCGTGGCCGTGGCCGAGAGCGGTCTCTCGAGGCCGGAACAAGTGCGCCGGCTTCGGGGCCTGGGATATCGGGCATTCCTGATGGGTGAGCGTTTCATGACCACGCCCGAGGCGGGTGCCGCGCTGGCCGCGTTTCTCACCGACATGGAGGACGCGTCGTGAGGACGCGCGTGAAGATCTGCGGAATCACACGCGCCGAGGACGCCGCGCTGGCCGGGCGCGCCGGTGCGGATGCGATCGGGTTCGTGCTGTGGCCGGGGAGCCCGCGGGGGATCTCGGTGGAGAAGGCCGCGGGCATTCGGACGGCGTCCCCGTTCGTTGCGCGCGTCGGCGTGTTCGTGAATCAGCCGCCCGAGGAGGTCGCGGCCGCGGTGCGGCATGCGCGGCTCTGCGCCGTGCAGTTGCACGGCGACGAAGATCCCGCTCTCTACGAGGGTGTCGGCGCCCCTCTGATCAAGGCCGTCGCGCTCTCGACGGCCGAGGACGTGGCGTCGGCCATCGCGCTGCCACCGTCGGTGACGGTGCTGGTGGATGCTGCG
This sequence comes from uncultured Solibacteraceae bacterium, assembly GCA_964548865.1. Taxonomy (GTDB): domain Bacteria; phylum Acidobacteriota; class Vicinamibacteria; order Vicinamibacterales; family SCN-69-37; genus DASUGC01. The sequence goes on along the minus strand of CAZJTG010000071.1, from coordinate 1,300 downwards.
GACCCCGCGCGCCGAGGTGGCACCGGCAGGGCGGCCGACTGGTCGCTTGCGCGGCAGGTGAGCCTCGCGCGGCCCGTGATTCTCGCTGGCGGAATCTCCGCGACGAACGCGAGCGAGGCCATCCACGGCGTCCGACCGTGGGGCATCGATGTCTCGAGTGGCGTGGAGTCGAGTCCCGGCCTCAAAGATGAGGAACGCATGGCACAGTTGTTTGCCGCGGTCGCCGCCGCAGTGGAGGGCCAGTGAAGCCGGTATTTGGCCAGCGCGATCCCGATTCCCGGGGCTACTTCGGGGAGTTCGGAGGTCGCTTCGTCCCCGAAACACTGATGGCGCCGATCGAGGAACTGACCGCCGCGTACTTCTCGGCCCGGCAGGATCCTGGTTTTGTGGCGAGCCTGACGCGCCTGCTGGCTGACTACGTCGGACGTCCGACGCCCCTGCACGAGGCGACGAGGATGGCGGAAGGGACCGGCTGCCGGGTCTTCCTCAAGCGGGAGGATCTGGCCCACACCGGCGCGCACAAGATCAACAACGCCCTGGGACAGGCGCTGCTCGCGGCCCGGATGGGCAAGAAGCGCGTCATCGCCGAAACCGGCGCGGGACAGCACGGCGTCGCGACCGCGACCGTGTGCGCGCTCCTCGGACTCGAGTGCGTCGTCTATATGGGCGCCGAAGACATGGCCCGCCAGGCGCTGAACGTGTTTCGCATGCGGCTGCTCGGTGCCACGGTCGAGCAGGTCAACAGCGGGACGCGCACGCTCAAGGACGCAATCAACGAGGCGATGCGCGACTGGGTGAGCCACGCCGACAGCACGTACTACCTGCTGGGATCGGTGCTCGGGCCCCATCCGTATCCGCTGATGGTGCGCGAATTCCAGTCGGTCATCGGCCAGGAAGCCCGCGTGCAAATTCTCCAGGTGGCGGGCCGGCTTCCGAGTCTCGTCGTCGCGTGCGTGGGTGGCGGCAGCAACTCGATGGGCGTGTTCGACGCATTCGTCGCGGATCCTGCGGTCCGTCTGGTGGGCGTGGAGGCCGGCGGTCGGAGGATCGATCCTGGGCATCACGCCGCCAGGTTCGCTGGCGGCGCGCCGGGCGTGCTGCACGGGACGCGCAGTCTGCTGCTCCAGGACGAGGCCGGGAATATTCTCGCGACCCACTCGGTGTCGGCGGGTCTGGACTACGCCTCGGTTGGACCGGAGCATGCCTGGCTCGCGTCCACGGGACGCACCGAGTACGCGTGGATCGACGACGAAGCGGCGCTGCGGGGTTTAGAGTGGCTGGCCGAGCGCGAGGGCATCCT
>CAZJTG010000070.1:2357-15629 GCA_964548865.1 uncultured Solibacteraceae bacterium | reverse complement strand
TCGAGAAGTAGAGCACTTCGCGCCCATCGGGCGACCAGTCTTGAAACGTCTCGCGCCCTTCGGATGTCAATGGCTGCACTGACATGCCTTCAAGCGTGAGCACGTCCAGTTGCCTGCGTTGCCCGGAGCGAACTTCAAGCACGATCCTGCGGCCGTCTGGCGAGGGGTAGGCGAACGTGTTGGCCTTCACCTGCAGCAGGGGCTCGGTCGCGCCGCCGCCGACCGGCACCACGTACGGCGTCATGAGGCCCGACGTCGCGCTGTGAAACAGCACGCGGGCAGAATCCGGAAACCACCCTGCCACGGTCTCGGCGCCCGGTACCGACGTCAACTGCCTGGGGGTTCCGCCCGCCGAGGGCACAATCCACACGTCCGGCGATTCTGCGGCGTCGGAGGTGTAGGCGATCCATCTGCCGTCCGGAGACCATCGCGGAGCATCCACGGCGAGGGATGTTGGTGTCAGTTGCGTCGCATTGGTACCGTCGATGGCCGCGGTCCATACGGCTTGCCTGCCTTCGCGGCGGGCGACGTACGCCATCTTCTTTCCGTCGGGCGAATACCGCAGCTGCCGATACTGGCCCGGATCGGGCGTCAGGACCTGCGCGACGAAGGTCTCGTCAGGCTCCGCGCACCCCGGCAGGGCCACGAGCGCCACGAGCGCGAGCGGTCGCAATCGAATCATGACGACGGTGACTCCTTCGAAGGCCTGGTCGAGGCCGATGGATGCAGGGCCTTTTGAATCTCCGCGGCGATGAGTTCGCCGATTTCTCGATGAAGATTCAGTACGTCTGCGACGTTGCGCTCGTAGGTCTCCGCCCACAAGTGGCGGAGTCCGGCCGGCTCAACGAGCTGCAGGTTCAGGCGGATGCGGTCCCCGTCCCGGAACACGGTGCTCTCGAGAATGGCGTCCGCTCGAACGGTCCTGGCGACGTTGGCCGTTGAGGACGCGCCGCTCATGAAGCTCATGACTTCGGACCGCGGTACGACATTGGCGACGTTCAGACGGGCCAGTGCGCTGATCATCGCGTCGTGGAGACTGTCCACAAACACCGCGTCGGCTCCGGAGATGTCGCGCACCGGCAGGACGGCGATCTGGTTGATCCCGTCGCCGGCACCACTCCAGAGGAACCGCCATCCGGCGCCGAGCAAGATCACGAACACGATTGCGGCGGCTGCGGCGTACCGAAGACGCCCGCGGCCGGGGCGAGTGATTCGTGTCGGCCGGGCCGTGGTCCGCGCGATCCCTCCGGAGGGCGTCATGGCCGGCGCCAGGAACGGCAGCATCGCTTCGGCCGTCTCGAACCGATGCGCCGGATCTTTTTCGAGACACTTCATCACGACATCGTTGAACTCGCTCGTGACGTCGGACCGCTGGCTGGTCAATTCCGCCGGCGTTTCCATCACATGCGCAGACAGCGTGGCCTGCGAGGTCGCCCGCACAAACGGAGGCGCGCCCGCCAGCATCTCGTAGGCCAGCACGCCGACGGCGTAGATATCCGCCCGATGATCGACGGTGCTCTCGCCCATGGCCTGCTCCGGCGCCATGTAAGCCGGCGTCCCGAGCGCGAGACCCATCGTCGTCAGAGCTTCGCCGGTGGCGGCGCTCACCGCCTTGGCCACGCCGAAGTCCATGACGATGGCGTGGCGGCCGCTCAGCATGATGTTCTCGGGCTTGATGTCTCGATGGACGACGCCGTGCTGGTGCGCGAACGCCAGCGCATCCACGACTTCGCGCAGTATGCGAACCGCGTCTTCGACCGGCAGGCGGCTTTCCCGCTTCAGTCGCGAGCGCAGCGTCTCTCCGTCGACGAACGGCATCACGTAATACAGGACGCCGCCGGCTTCGCCGGAATCGTGCAGGGGCAGGATGTGCGGGTGCGAGAGCGGCGCGACGATTTCGATTTCGCGCGTGAACCGTTCGCCGCCCAGAGCCGATGAGAGTTCGGCGCGCAACACCTTGATGGCGACACGACGGCGGTGCTTGAGATCTTCGGCCAGATAGACGGTGGCCGACCCGCCCCGTCCGATCTCGGCGCCGATGGTGTAGCGGCCGGCAAGCGCCTGGTCGAGCGCCTCTCGAGGTGTCACAGGGCCCGCCCTGCTGTCGTCGCCGGACCCGGACGCCGGACCCGGCGGGCTATGAAATGTGCCCCCACATCCAACACGGCGCCGTCGATCGCTGAATCGGCTCAAGGTGGCACGGCCTCAGCACTGGTGCAGGTAGAATCGGCCCGTCGTGCCCGACAACGTCACGGAGCTGCTCCGCCGATGGAGCGAGGGAGACGAATCCGCCTTCCAGGCTCTGACACCCCTGGTCTACCAGGAGCTCAAGAAGCTGGCCTCGGTCCAGCTGCGTGATGAGCGATCGAGTCACTCGCTCGAGCCGACCGGCCTGGCGCACGAGGCCTACCTGCGTCTGGTCCACCGGGAGACTGGAAACTGGCAGAACCGCACCCAGTTCTACGCGGTCGCGAGTCAGGTCATCCGGCGCATCCTGGTCGAACACGCCCGGGCGCGCCTCCGCCTGAAACGCGGGGGCGGCACCTCGACGATCTTCCTGGACCCGACCATCGACTGGCCCGTGCAGCGGAGCCTTCAGCTCACACGTCTCGATGACGCGCTCGAGTCGCTGGCCCAGCTCGACCAGTCGCAGAGCCGCATCGTGGAACTCCGCTTCTTCACCGGTCTCTCGATTGAGGAGACGGGCGAGGTACTGAACATCTCACCGGCCACGGTCAAGCGGCGCTGGGCTTCGGCGCGGGCCTGGCTGCTCCGCGAGCTCTTTCCCGAACGATCCGTCAGCAAGACCGCTGCGCAGGAATGACACCCGAACAGTGGCGGCGCCTCCGCGACGTGCTCGAGCCGGCGCTCGAACTGTCGCCTGAGGCCCGTCGCGCGTTTCTCGACCTGAATTGCCCGACCGACCTGCGCGCCGACGTTGATGCCCTGGTGGCCTCGGCCGCGACCGGCGACGCGTTTCTCGACACGCCAGTAACGCTTGCCGAGGCCATCCTGCCCCCGGGCACGGCGATCGGCCCGTACGAAATGCTTGAAGTCATCGGCGTGGGAGGCATGGGTGTCGTCTATGCCGCGCGCGATACGAGGCTGGGCCGGCGCGTCGCCGTCAAGCTGCTTCCGTTCGGGGATGGCACGACGGCCGCCCTCACCGAAGCGCGCGCGGTGTCCTCGCTCAATCACCCGAACATCGTCACGCTCCACGACGTGGTGGAACACAGTGGTTCGACGGCGATGGTGATGGAAAAGGTGGAGGGCCGGACGCTCGCGTCGCTGCTCGAGAACGGCCCGTTGCCACGCGCGACCGCCGTGAAGTACGCAATCGACGTGGCGGGCGCAGTTGCCGCAGCCCACGCGATCGGCCTGCTCCACCGCGATCTCAAGCCGGGCAATGTGATGGTGCGCGACGACGGCGTGGTCAAGGTGCTGGACTTCGGCATCGCGTTGTCCGCGACGGATGCGGCCGTGGCCAGCGCGCCCGCTGGCACGCGCCGCTACATGTCTCCTGAACAGGCGGCCGGTGCGCCGATCGACGCGCGGTCGGATATCTACGCGTTCGGGCAAATGCTCCGCGAGATGCTCGCCGGGCACGACGCGTCCACGAACTCGCGGAGCGACCCCCGTCTCGAACGTCTCCTTGCGCAGGCGACGGCGCCGAATCCTTCCGATCGGTTCGCCGGCATGCACGAAATCGCTGACGCGCTGCGGACCATTGCGGCCGGCAGACCGCGGACTCGGGGTCGTTGGATCGCGGCGGCAGTCATCGTTGCGGGCGTCGGAGGCGCGGCCTGGCTGGTGACGCAGCGAACGCCCACGCCGCCGGCGACGCTCTCCGTCCGCGGACTGGCGGGTGTCAGTGGCGCAGCGATGTTCCCGGCGATTGCTCCTGATGCCTCGCGCGTCGCCTACGGCGCGGGCAACGGGGCGAACTCGCGGCTGTTCATCCACGCAATCGACAGTCTGAGCCCCGTCGAGCTTGGTCAGGAGGGACGCCAGCCGGCCTGGTCGCCCGACGGCCGACGCCTCGCTTTTCGGTCCGAACGAGAAGGCGGAGGTCTCTTCATTCTGGATGTTGATTCCTCGCAGGTTCGCAAGGTTGGGACACTGGGTTACCTGCCGGCCTGGTCACCGGACGGATCGCGTCTCGCGTTCTCCACGCTCGAGTTCTCGCGTGCCGAAGAACGGCCAACCACCGACAGTCGCCTGATGGTGCTCGACTTGACGGCAGGAAACGCCCGGGCGGTCGAGATGACGCCAGGCCTCGACGCCATCCAGCCGACGTGGTCTCCCGACGGGCGTCACCTCGCGTTCTGGTCGGTTGACGCAGCGGGCCTGCGCAACGTGTGGACGATTGGCGCGGCGGGCGGAGTGCCGCAGCCAATCACCTCAGGCACGGAATTCAATTGGGGCCCGAGATGGGCCCCAGATGGAGCACTCTACTGGACGTCCGGACGCGACGGCGTCATGAATGCCTGGCGCGTCAACGTCGACCCGGATTCAGGCCGCCCGGCCGGTCGATCGATGCCAATCAATCTGCCGGCGCCTTACGCCGGGTTCTTCAGCTTCGCCGACAACGGCACGCTTGCGTATGCGACCGTGCAGGAGGCGTCCGCGATCTGGCGCGTCGATCTCGAACGACGCCATCCACCGGCGCGGATCACATCGGCCTCGATGCGGCTGGCGCATCCATCGGTATCGCCAGACAACGAGTGGCTGGTGGCCTTTGACCAGGCGCAGTTCGAGAATCTTGTCGTCCTGCGGACCGACGGCAGCGGGCTGCGCCGATTGACGAGCGGTACGTTCCGGGACCGCGGTCCATCCTGGTCGTCCGACGGCACGTCCATCGCGTTCGGCTCTAATCGCGGCGGCGACTATCAGATCTGGCGCATCAGCGTCGATGGCAGCAACCTCGCGCCTCTGGTACGGCATCCGACAGGCGCCTACTCACCGGAATGGGCGCCGGACGGGAAGCGCCTGGTCTGGTTCACGAGCGGCTACGTTCCTCACGTCACTGGCCCAAACGGATCCGAGGCGTTGCCGATGCCGTCCGCAGATCTCGGATTTCGCCCGACCTCCTGGAGAGGTGACGAGATTGCGGGACTGCTTCGACGTTCGGACGGCGGGGTCGTCGGGCCCGCCGTGTTCTCTCTGCCTGCGCGGACGTATCGACGTCTGAATGCGGTGTGTGACTGGGTGCGCTGGCAAGGTGCGCGCGACCGGCTGATGTGCGGCCGCGATCAATCGATTCAGATCATCGACGCCACGTCCGGACGTCAGGTCGGCGATCCACTGCCCTTGCCGTATTCCCTGGCTGACCTGTCGTCGGTCACGATCGACGGGCGAACGGCGTACATGACGTTGTCGGAACGCCGGACCGCTCTCTGGACGACGGCGCCGCGGTAATCTCCGGGCCCGAGGGCAGGCGGGCGCTATAATCCGCGCCACCCCATGAGTCCTGCAACCGGCACGCGCCTCGGACCGTACGAGGTTCTCGATTCGATCGGTGCCGGCGGGATGGGAGAGGTCTACCGCGCCCGCGACACCAAGCTCGACCGCGACGTCGCGCTGAAGATTCTGCCTGATTCGTTCGCCAGCGATCCGGATCGCCTCATGCGCTTCGAGCGCGAGGCGAAGACGCTGGCCTCACTCAATCACCCGAACATCGCCGCGATCTACGGAATTGAGGAATCGGGGAGCACCCGCGCGCTGGTGATGGAACTCGTCCAGGGCGAGGACCTGGCAGAAGTCATCCGCCGCGTCCAGAAAATCCCGCTGTCCGAGTCGATTTCCATCGCGCGTCAGGTCGCCGAGGCCCTCGAAGCCGCGCACGACGCGGGCATCATCCATCGCGACCTGAAACCCGCCAATATCAAAGTCCGCGAAGACGGCACCGTCAAGGTGCTCGACTTCGGTCTCGCGAAATCGACGGATCCAGCCGGCGCATCGTCCGGCGCGGCGCACTCCCAGACGATGACGTCGCCGGCGATGACCCAGGCGGGAATGATCCTCGGCACGGCGGCATACATGTCGCCGGAACAGGCGCGTGGGAAAACGGTCGACAAACGCTCCGACATCTGGGCGTTCGGCGTGGTGCTGTTCGAAATGCTGTCTGGCACGCGGGCGTTCGGCGACGAGGATGTGTCGATGACGCTCTCGAAGATCCTGCAGCGGGAGCCGGACTTCGAGTCGCTCCCGCCCGCGTTGCCCCCGCACATCGTCCAGGTGCTGCGCCTGTGCCTTCGGAAAGACCCGAAGCAGCGCGCCGGCGACATCCGCGACATACGCCTGGTGCTAGAAGGGGCGTTCGATGCGCCAGTCGCGGCAGGCTCGCCCGTCGCAGCGCCTGCGGTCTCACGAACACGAGAGCGCCTCGCGTGGGGTGTAACCGGACTCGCGATCCTGACAGCGCTTTGGCTGGCGGTGGTTGCCTTCGGCACCGCGACCGACGAGCCGCGCCGTCCGGTTCAGTTGCAGGTCCTGCTCCCGGAGGGTTTCGGGACGTCAGGAACGAATGGAGGCTGGGCGCAGATTGCCCCGGATGGACGCGCGCTCCTGATGACCGGCACCGAAGGGCTCTGGCTTCGATCCCTGGAGTCGGGTGACACCACACTGATTCCCGACACGTCCGGAGCGGTGTATCCCTTCTGGTCGCCGGACAGTCAGAACATCGCGTTCTTCAGGCAGGGCAAGCTCAAACGCATGGCGGCTCGCGGTGGTCCGGTCCTGGATGTCTGCCCCGCTGCCGATGCGCGCGGTGGAAGCTGGAGCCGCGCCGACGTGATCCTGTTTGCTCCGGGCCTGTCCTCGGGTCTGTATCAAGTGCCGGCGGCCGGCGGCACACCCGCGATCGTCGTCGCGCCGACGCCAGGTGCGTCCGGCGAGTTCATCCGCTATCCGTCTTTTCTCCCCGACGGCCGGCGATTCCTCTTCCAGCGAAGCACGCCGAAGGAAACAGGGTTTTATCTAGGCAGTCTCGACGGAACCGCCGCACGCCTCCTGCGCCCCGAGGTGTCAAGCGCCGTCTACGCGCAGCCGTTCGCCAACGAACCCACGGGTCGCTTGTTGTTCATGGTCAATCGAACGACGCTGATGAGTCAGCCGTTCGATTTGGCGAACGGGCAGTTCGCCGGTGAGATGTCGCCTGTCGCAGATGGCGTCGGTCTCGCGGGCCAGACCGGCAATGGAGCGTTCTCCGTCTCTGGGGACGGCGTGCTGGTGTATGCCAGCGCCGCTAGTCTCAAGAGCCAACTGGTGTTCCTCGACCGCCTCGGGAGGCAGGTCGCCGCGATTGAGTCTCCGATCGACAATCCGATGGCGACCCTCTCGCGAGACGGCCGGCAGGTCGTCTATACGCCAAGCCCGAACGGCGCGCTGTTTCTGCAGCAGGTCTCCGGCGGGCCACCGACGCAGATTGCCGATCCCAGTGCGTACTCTCCTGTATGGTCTCCTGACGGGAAGATCGCTTTCTCCAGGCGTGGCGTACGCTACGAACTCATCGTCAAGCACCTCGACGGCGCGGCGCAGGAAGAACCGCTCGGCGTCGGCGCACCAAATGCCGGTGTCACGGATTGGTCCGCTGATGGCAAATGGATCGCCTACGGGACCACCGATAACGAGACTGGAGCCGATGTGTGGCTCCTCGGGCTCGACGGTGATCGTAAGCCGATGGCTTTTCTGAGGACCGCGGCTCCGGAATGGGGCGGACAGTTTTCACCAGACGCCAAGTGGATGACGTACATCCAAGAGGAGTCCGGGCGTCCCGAGGTGTTCGTTCAGGCGATATCGCCGGCGGGCCTCGCGACCGGCATCAAGTTCCGGATCTCGGGCGCTGGAGGCGTGTCGCCCATGTGGCGGCGCGATGCCAAGGAACTGCTGTATGCCGCAGCCGACGGAAAAGTCACGAGCGTGCCCGTCACACTCGGCTCAACGGTGGGGATTGGCACACCGCGGGCGCTCTTCGAACTTCCGGAAGGTGCCACGCTGTTCGACATGACCGGGGACGCCGAGCGCTTCCTCATCGGCAAGCCCGCAGACGCCGGCACGCGCGCGACGGCGCTTACTGTCATCATGAACTGGCAGGCGCGAGGGAAGCGCTGACCGAGGAAGTCCGCGCTTAGACGCGACCGCTGCCCGTGACGGTGGACTGCCAGGTGCCGACGAGGCCGCACAGGCGCTGCCGGGCGGCTGGCACAGCTTGGGTCCACTGGCCCACCGAGTCGTCAAACACCGTCCCTTCCAGGTGTGTTCGGCGGCGGGATGACGGCCTCGGGAACCCACTCAGCCTGGCCTGGAGGCCCGGCCTGCGAAACGCCCTCGCACCGACCGATTGGATTCCCAGATTCAAGGTACCGGGCGTCCCCTTGGAAGTGCCTACGTGGCCGTACGGACACCACCCGTAAGTTATTGATTCTAAATACTCGCATGACCCAGCCGGTCCGGCTAGTCCCCCTCCGCCGGCGGCACGGATCTTCCTTACGTCTCGGCAACCACCATGGGACTCCTCGACAAGCTCAAGCCGACGCCACGCTGGAAGCACGCCGATCCAGCCGTTCGCCTGGAAGCCGTTCGCGAGCTTGAAGACGCCGCCGAACTGGCGGTGCTCGCCGAGACCGACCCGGACGCCCGCGTGCGCCGGGCCGCGGTGCCCCGGACGATGGACGCCCAGGTGCTTGGCAGGATGGCCGCGGGAGACGTGGACCCCGAAACCCGCGACCGCGCCGCCGATCGACTGGTGGCCCTGGCCACCGCCGGATCCGACGCGGACGCCGCGATGGCGGCGGTTCGGGCGCTGACCGACCCGCGCCGGCTGTCGGCGATCGCCCGCGGCGAAGCCGCCGACGACGTTCGCGCCGAGGCGCTGTCGCGCACGACAGATGAACGCGCGCTCGCGGGCGTCGCGAAGCACGCGAAGCACGAAGCCACGGCGGCCGCCGCGGCCGCGCGCGTGACCGACCGCGACGGACTGATCGAAATTGCCCAGGCCGGCGAGCACAAGGACGTCGCCGTCGCCGCCTTCGAGCGGCTCGTCTCGGCCGAGGCGGATCTCGCGCTCGTGCGGGCGATCGAAACGCGCACGCAGCAGAAACCCGTCGCGCGCCGGGCGCGCGCGGCCATCCAGGAAGCAGAAGCGGCCGAGGCCGCGCGCCGGGCCGCCGAGGAAGATCGCCGCCGCCGCGAGGCCTCGCTCTGCGACGCCGTTGACGGTCTGACAAGCGTGACCAGTCCCGACGCCACTCGCGCCGAGCTGGCGAAACTCACCGCCTCGTGGACGGCGCTCAACGTGACGGACGCCGCGTCTCTCGAACGCTTCAACGCGGCGTCAGTGAAAGTAGGCGCCGCGATCGCGACGCGCGAACGCGAAATCCGTGAGGCCGAAGAGCTCGCGCGCCAGCGCGCCGAGGCCATCGCGACACGGGACGCGCTCTGCGCCCGCGTCGAAACGCTCGACGGCGACGACGTGCTGGCGCAACTGGTTCCAATCGAAGAAGAGTGGCGATCGCTGACACCGCTCGTGGGGGACGGCCCGGAGGCCGCCTGCCTGACGGAGCGATTCGCCAAGGCCGTGGCTGCGTGCCGGAAGCGACATGAGTTAGGCGCCCTGTTGGCCGAAACGCGCGCCAAGTACGACGCGCTCGTTTCAGAAGCCGAAGCCCTGTTGTCCTCGGACGACACTGGCGCGGCAGCGGCCCGGTGGTCGTCTCTCAGCCGCGAGGCGCGCGGCCACGCCTACGTCCTGAACAACGCGTCGCGGCCGGCGCCCGAGATCGACGCCCGGCTCGCCGCGGCCGGCGACGCCCTCGCGGCCCGCGAGGCGGCGCGAGATGCCGAACGCCGTGACGCGCTCGCGCAGGCGCAGCAATCCGCGCTCGCGCAGGTCATGCGCCTGGTCGAACGCGCCCGCCGCGCCTCGGAAGCGGACACCATCACGCTGCGCGAGGGCGACCGGCTGCTCCGCGACATTACGAGCGGCATGGACGACGCCGGCAAAGTGGAGGCGTCACGCGAGATCGCCGAGGCGCTGGCGTCCCTGCGCGCGCTGCAGGAGCAGGTGGCGCCGCGCGTCCGCGAGTTGCGCGAAATGGACGAATGGCGGCGCTTCGCCAACGCCCAGCGCCAGGAGCAGCTCATCGCGATGGCCGAAGCCATCGTCGCGTCGCTCAAGCTCGAAGCCGAGCAGGGCCAGGAGTCGGATCTCGCCGCGACGGCCCGCGCACTGAAGGAACTGCACGCGAAGTGGCAGGAGGTTGCGGAGGCTCCGCGTAATTCGGCGCAGCGACTCTGGGATCGCTTCCGGAACGCCACCGATTTCATTCGCGCCCGCTGCGAGCCGCACTTCCAGAAGCTGCGCGAGGAACGCGGCGCCAGTCTTCAGAAGCGGACGTCGATCGTCGAGGAGGCCGAGGCCCTCGCCAACGCATCGGATTGGGCTAGAACGGCCGCGCGATTCCAGGAGCTGCAGAAGGCCTGGGAAGAAGCGGGGCCCGCGCCGCGTGATGCGGGTCGCGAACTGGCGCTGCGCTTCCGCGCCGCTTCGAACACGTTCTTTGCGCGCCGCCGCGAGGATCTCGCGGCCCGCAAGAAGGTGTGGACGGACAACCTCGCGGCCAAGGACGCGCTCGTCAGGCGCGCCGAGGAGCTGTGCGAGTCCACCGAGTGGGACGCCGCATCGGCGGAGTTCAAGCGGCTGCAGTCGGCCTGGAAGAACATCGGCCCGGTGCGCCGCAGTCAATCGGACATGGTGTGGAATCGTTTCCGTGCCGCCGCCGACAAGTTCTTCGAGCGGTACCACAACCGGCACCAGATCGCGCTCGTGGGCAAGCTGGCGGAGCGCGAGGCGATGGTGATCGAACTGGAGAATCTGGCCGCGGGCGACGCGTCGGCGCTGCCGGCGGATTTCGTGGCGGACGTGCAGCAGCGCCGGACGACATGGAACCGCGCGGTGCCGATCCCGCATCCCGAGATGAAGGCGCTGGCAGACCGCTGGCAGGCCGCGCTCATGGCGCTCGTGCAGAAGCATCGGGACGCCTTCAAGGGCACGGACATGGATCCGGACGCCGCGAAGCACCGCCTCGAAAAGCTCATCGCACGAGTCGAGACGTACCTCGAGGATGTGCCGGAACCGATGACCGGCATGTCGGCCACCGAGGCGCTCGCGGCAAAACTCCGCTCGGCCCTCGCGAGCAACGCGATGGGCAAGAGCTCGAACGAGGACGCGAAGTGGCGCCTGGCGGCTGAAGGCGTGAAGGAAGCGCAGGCGGCCTGGGCGCGCCTGGCGCCCGTCGCGGGCGCGGATGCCGCCGCGCTCGAAGACCGCTTCAAAGACGCCTGCCGCCGCGTGAACGAGGTGGCGAAGCGGCACCAGCCGCAGCAGCAGCATTCACATCACCGGCCGTTGTCCGCGCCACCGCGACGAACGCAGCCGCGGCGGCCGACGGCAGGCGTGGGCGCGTAATCAGAAGTTAGGCGCGGGCGGCGGACGGCCTCACCGTCTCGTGTACGCGACCTTGCCACCCACGATGGTGTAGGCCACTTTGGCCGTGAGTATCTCTTCGTCGGGGACGCTCGTGATGTCTTTCGTGAGCACCGTGATATCGGCGAGCTTACCGAGAGAGAGCGAGCCCTTGAGGTCCTCTTCGAAGGCTGCGTAGGCATTGGCCAGCGTGTAGGACTTCAGCGCCTCGATGCGCGACATCTTCTCGTTGCCGTAAAACACCTTGCCGTCCTTGTCCTTGCGCGTGACGGTGGCGTAGTAGCTGGCGATCGGGTCCACGTCCTCGACCGGCGCGTCCGTGCCGTTCGTGACAACCGCGCCGGACTTCAGGAGCTTCTGCCAGACGTAGGCGCCTTCTTCGGCGCGCTTCGCGCCCAGACGCGGCTCCACCCACGGCGCATCCGACGTGCAGTGCACGCCCTGCATGGCCGCGATCACGCCGAGCTGGCCGAACCGCGGGATATCCGCGCCGCTGATGTGCTGCGCGTGCTCCACGCGCCAGCGCAGATCCTTGCCGTTCTTGTTGTTCTTCCTGAACGCCTCTTCATAGATGTTCAGCACTTCGCGGTTGGCGCGATCGCCGATCGCGTGGATGCACATCTGATAGCCGGCGTCGATCGCGATCTGCGCCCGCTGGCGCATCGTCTCCACCGGCGTGGTGGGCAGGCCAACGCGACTGGTACCCGCCGGCACCGACCCTTCGGGCAAGTCCGAGTAGGGCTCGAGCAGCCACGCGCCGCGCGATCCAAGCGCGCCGTCCGAGGTGATCTTGATCGCGCGCAGCGTCAGCATGTTGTTGCCGTAGCCGACGACGCGATTGGCGGCGAGCGCCTTCGCGTCGTACTCGCGCGCCATGAACCAGAGGCGCACGCGCATCTTTCCCGCGTCGATCATCCGCTTGACGCGGTTGACGACGTCAAAACTCGACCCGGCATCCTGGAAGCTCGTGATGCCCTTGGAAATCACTTCCTGATCGGCAAGCTCGAGGATCCGGCGGTTTCGCGATTCGGCTTCCGCCGCTGTGGGGGTGGGCTCGCCAACGCCGCGGCGAATGAGGCGAGACGCCGTCTCGCGCAGCAGGCCGGTCGGCTCGCCATTCTTGTCCTTCAGGATCTCGCCACCCTCGGGATTGGGCGTGTCCCTGGTGATCTTCGACAGCTCGAGCGCCTTCGCGTTGGCGAACGACGCGTGGCCGCTCGCGTGCGTGAGGATGACGGGGTTGTTCGGCGACACTTTATCGAGCGACGCGTGCGTCGGAAATCCCTCGACGTTCGGCTGTGGCGTGGACGTCCACTTCTCCTGATGCCAGCCGCGGCCGATGATCCACTGCCCCGGCCTGGCTTTCTCGACTGCCAGCGCGACCTGCGTGACGATGTCCTGCCAGCTCTTCGTCGCCATCAAATCGAGATTGATCTTGTTCTCGCCGATGCCGGTGAAGTGGCCGTGACCCTCGATGAAGCCTGGAATCGCGGTCTGACCCAGCAGGTTGATCACGCGCGTCGTGGGCGCGACGAACTTCGCGACGTCGGTGTTGCTGCCGATGAAGACAATGGCGCCATTGCGGGCCGCGAGGGCCTGCGCCACTGGCGTGCCGTCATCCAGCGTGATGATGCGGCCGTTGCGGAGCACGAGATCCGCCGCCGCGACCTGCGGCGCCGTTTGACCGGCGAGCGAGCCGCCGAGGCCCACGGCGGTGACGAGGCCGGCCACAAGAAGAGAAGCAACGACACGCGCACGGTTCATGCGGCAGATTATGGCAGGTCACG
>CAZJTG010000070.1:0-2257 GCA_964548865.1 uncultured Solibacteraceae bacterium | reverse complement strand
CGGGAGCGCCAGTGCCGCCAGCGCCGCCGTGAGGCCGATCGCCGGCCGATAGCCCACGTGATGGACGAGCCAGCCCATCGCGGATGAGCCCGTGCCGATGCCTGTGTCGAATGCCGCGATCATCGCGCCGAAGGCGGCGCCGCGCCGCGCGAACGCGACGTGCGACATCATGTACGCCGTGAAGGCCGGATGCATCAGGCCGAAGCCCAGGCCGAAGATCATCGCGGCCACCGCAAACATCACGGGCCCGTCTGCCACCGCGAGCAGGGCCAGGCCGACCGGCGGCAGATAGAGACATCGCGTCAGGACGCGGCGATGCCCGATGCGATCGAGCGACCGGCCGAACAGGATCCGGGCCGACAGCATCGACACGGCCATCGCGGAGAGGAACAGGCTCCGCGGCGTTACGTGAAGCCAGTCGGCGTACATCGCGGAAAAGCTGGTGAGACCGCCGTACCCGAACGACACCATCGCGAGCCCGACGGAGAGGAGCAGCACGCGCCATTCGATGTGATGCGCGGGCGCATGGACGACCGGCCCGGTCGCCGCGGCGTCGTCTCGCCCGTGCGCGCCGTGGTGATCGTCCGGCAGCCGCCACGCGATAGTCGCCATGAGCAGATTCAACACCGTGAGCTCGAGGCAGAGCGCGATCCAGCCGTGCGAATAGACCCAGAAGCCGACGACCGGCGCGACGCCGATCGCGAGTACCGACGCCATCCCCCAGTAGCCGAGTCCCTCCGCCCGCCGCGACGCGGGCAGCGTTGACGTCATGTACGCGCCGGACGCCGACAGGAGGCCGGACCAGACCAGGCCGTGCACGATCACGATGCCGAGCATGACGCGGTGGTCGTTGATGAACGCGTAGCTCGCGGTGAATGCCGACAGGATCAGGCTCACCACGATCAGCACGCGCCGCTGGCCGAGACGGTCGCCGATCGTGCCGGTAAACGGCGCGGAAACCGCGGAGGCAAACGTCAGGAACCCGAGAAACAGCCCGGCCGCCGTGGTGCCGCCGCCCAGATCGAGCACGCGGTACGGCGCGGTCGGCAGCAGCTGAAACACCGACACGAACACGGTGAAGCTGTACGCGCACATGATGAAGAAGCGCGGCGTGAACAGCCGGTTGTCATCTCCCGACAGCTTCGCCACGCGGCCTTCCTGGACGCCAGCTCCGTCGTTCATGAACTCCTGATTCTGTCAGAGATCGAGCGCGCAGGAGACGTCAGATGCGTGCGCGATGGCACGTCACCCGCAGACCCTTTCGCCCCGCCCGAGCACAACCCCGCATCGACGCTAGAATTGGTCGATGCCAGTGCTCCCATCGCGCCTGTGGAAAGACATGTCACCTGAGAACCGGCTCGTGGCCGCCGATGCGTTCTGGCGCGATGACCAGACCGATGCCGGCATGCAGCAGGTGGAGGCGATCGTGTCGATCGCCAAACGGCTGAAGTTCAGGCCGAAGAGCGTGCAGGCGCTGCCACTCGAAAAGCGCGCGAAGCACCTGGCGCAGATGGCCGACGTCTCGGAAGCCGTCGCGACGCGTGCGCTGATTGCCTATCATTTCGCGGCCAAACGGCCCCTCATGGGCGCCTTTCTGGACGCCCTCGGCATCGCCCATGAAGATGGTCTAATCAAAGAGGAGTCCGTGCCGCCGCCGGCGACAGACAGGCTCACCGCTGCGATTCAGGCCGTCCGCGGGGCGTTTCCCGCCGCCGACGTGGACCTGTATGTCAGGACCCTGGCGGCGCTCGACGGGGAAACCTGGGCGGAAGCCGAGACCGCGCTGGCAGCGTCTCAATGAGTGACCGATAGACCGATTGCTGGATTGACATGCGAGAGGCCCGTTTCCGCCACACCGTTGTCACGGCCGCGCTCGCGGCGGTGCTGGGGGTGTCGGTCGCCTCGCCCGCGCTCGCGCAAACGCAGGATCCCCCAGTCACCACGTCACAGGGCGTACAGGCGCCCGAGCGGCCGATCAACCTCGACCGCATCCGCGAAGGCGTCGCCAGGCCGTCGCAGCTGGTGATCGACGACGGCAAGCTGAAGATCTACGTCGAGGTAATCGCGAAGTGGCCGCGCTTCGACGAGCTGGTGAAGGGCTACGACCTGCGCAACGGCCCGACGGCGCGCGGCAACCCGATGACGCACGCCGAGTTCCTCCAGATGGTGACGCCACGCGAGATGTACAGCAGCGCCGGCATCCGGCCGTCCGAAGTGCTCCAGATGGCGCTCGTCAACTGGGTCGTGGGCCGGCTCG
>CAZJTG010000069.1:14547-15761 GCA_964548865.1 uncultured Solibacteraceae bacterium | reverse complement strand
GGGCAACTGGTAGAGCGTGATCTTGTCCGGAAGAAGGTTGCCGTGCGCCCACTGCCGTTCCGGCAGCGGCGTGCCCTGATAGAGCCCGACGCCGACTACTTCCCGCCGCCCGCGGCCCGGCAGGTGACGCCGGCCGTCAGGGGCCGCAGGTGATGCCGTTGACATCAAGTGTTTAGCATCATAGCATCACGTTATGCGGACCACGCTGA
Organism: uncultured Solibacteraceae bacterium; assembly: GCA_964548865.1. Classification (GTDB taxonomy): domain Bacteria; phylum Acidobacteriota; class Vicinamibacteria; order Vicinamibacterales; family SCN-69-37; genus DASUGC01. Next base: position 15,552 of record CAZJTG010000069.1, on the reverse strand, counting down.
CGCTCGACAAGGACGTCGCTGCGCGGTTGAGTCACGCGGCCCGGCGCCGTAAGCAGCCGCTCAAGGCCGTCGTCAATGCGGCTTTGCGGGCCGGTCTTGACTCCATGGAGCAGCCCGCCCGCCGGCGCGCGCGATTCCAAACCACGGGCCTTGACCTTGGTCCGAGCCTGGTCGGCAGCCTGGATGACATCGCCGGCGTGCTCGCGCGCGTCGAAGGTGAGACCCACCGGTGATCATCGTCGACGCCAACCTGTTGCTCTATGCCGCGAACCGCGCGGCTCCGGAGCACGCCATCGCACGCCCGTGGCTGGACACCCAGCTTTCAGGGCCGGCGCGCGTGGGCTTGCCGTGGCCGTCGTTGCTGGCGTTCCTCAGGCTCGCCACGAATCCCCTGGTCGTCAGGCAACCGGCGACCATGGTGAACGCGTGGCGGCAGATTCATGAGTGGATTGGTGCGGACGCCGCCTGGATTCCCGTCCCAACCGAGCGCCACGCAGAGATCGTTGCCGGTTTTTGCCAGGAATCGTGGATGACATCCCGGCTGGTGCCCGACGCGCATCTGGCGGCGCTCGCCATCGAGCACGGGTTGACCCTCTGTTCGACAGACGGAGATTTCGCGAAATTCACGGGGTTGTCATGGCTCAACCCACTGGCCGCCGTCTGAGGCCACACGCGGTGACAGGCCTGCTTCGCCCGCCCTTGGCCGCGCCGCCGTCGCGGTAAACAACTTCGTCCGGCGACGGTCTTGAGGAAACGTCCTTGGTGCACGAGGCGGGGGGCGCTGCGCCCGTTCGTCGCCGGCCGGCCGCCTTGTATGATTCGTGTGCCATATGACACTCACGCCAGGAACGCGCCTCGGCGCTTATGAAATCGCGGCGCCGATCGGCGCCGGCGGCATGGGCGAGGTCTACCGCGCGCTCGACGCCCGGCTGGGCCGCGAGGTCGCCATCAAGGTGCTGCCGGCTTCGGTCAGCAGCGACGCCGAATCGCTCGCGCGCTTCGAAC
>CAZJTG010000069.1:11943-14537 GCA_964548865.1 uncultured Solibacteraceae bacterium | reverse complement strand
CGATTTCAACGGTGATGGGCGGCCGGACATTGCCATCTTCGACGTCGGCACCGAAGGCGGCGTCACGTTCGTCGTCATGGAACTGCTCGACGGCGAGACGCTGCGCGCGCGGTTGCAAGGCACCGCCGTGTCGCCCCCGACGACGAGCGCGCGCACGCGCGCGCCGGCGAGCGGAAGCCAGCGCACGCGCGCCGGCGGACTGCCGCGCGCCAAGGCACTCGACATCGCCGGCCAGATCGCGCAGGGACTGAGCGCGGCGCATGCCAAGGGCATCGTCCACCGCGACCTGAAACCCGAGAACATCTTCCTGACCACCGACGGCCGCGTGAAGATTCTGGACTTCGGCCTCGCGCGCGCGATGCCGGGCGCCGCGCAGACGATCTCTGACGCGCAGACCGCGGTGTCGCCGGCCGCGGGCACGGCGGGCGCGTCGGTCCCCGGCCTGATCCTCGGCACGGCCGGCTACATGGCTCCGGAGCAGGTGCGGGGACAGGCCGCCGATCATCGCGCCGACATTTTCGCGTTCGGCGCGGTGCTCTACGAAATGCTGACGGGCACGAAAGCGTTTGGCGGCGAGTCCGCGATTGAAATGATGGGCGCGATCCTGAAGCAGGATCCCCTCGAAGATCCCGCGGCGGCCGTTGGCATCAGCGGCCCGCTCGAAGCGCTGCTGCGCCACTGCCTCGAGAAGCAGCCGGACGAACGCTTCCAGTCCGCGCGCGACCTCGCGTTCCAGTTGAACGTCATTGCGTCCGGCGGGTCGGCGTCGAGCGCGGCCGGGCTTACCGCGCCGCCAATCGAACGGGCCAGCGCCGGGCGGCGCCTCCTGGTTCCCGCCGTCATCGCGGTCGTCGCGATCGGCGCTGGACTGGGGCTGGGCCGCTACCTGTTTGGCGCCGGTCCCGAGCCATTCACCAGCCTGACATCCGCGTTGCTCCTGCCGCCCGGCGTGCACGTGGACCCGGGTGCGAGCCCGGCGCGATCGGGCGGCCTTGCGGTCTCGCTGGATGGACGCCAGATTGCGTTCATCGGCCGAACCGCCAAGGGGCCCCAAATCTTCGTGCGTGCCGTGGATTCCACGGTCGCCAGACCCGTGGCCGGCACCGAGGGAGGCAGTTACCCCGCGTGGGCGCCAGACGGCCGGCGCCTGGCGTTCGTCGCCGGCGGAAAGCTGCGGCACGTGTCGTCGGACGGCGGGGCCCCGCAGGACATTGCCGACATGAGCGGCCCGCGAAGCGCCGCGACGTGGGGCCCGGATGACACGCTGCTCTTCCACAGCGACTATCGCCAGGCCCTGGCGCGCGTCGCGGTTGCCGGAGGCCCTCCGGCCGAGGTGCTCCCGGCGCTTCAGGGGAACGTGAGTTGGTTCTCACCCGTCTGGCTGCCGGATGGACGCCGCTTTCTGGTGATCCGGTTTTCCTACGATGCGGCCACCGCGGAGGGCGCGGGGATCTACGCGGGCTCGGTGGACTCGAAAGACGTGACGCTGCTCGTGCCGGGGCGCATCGCGGAAGTGGCACTCGGTCGGGACGAGATCTTCTATCGTCGCGGCACGGAACTCCTCGCTCAGCCGTTCGACCCTGCCACGCTGACGCTGTCCGGCAACCCGCGCGTCGTCTCGTCGCGTGTGTCGATGGTCGCTGCAGGCGGGCCGACGCTGGTCTACTTCGATCCGCCGGGTGGCCTGTCCCAGGGATACCAGATCACCTGGCTGTCCCGCGCGGGTGCGGTCCTGTCGACCACCGGATCCCAGGGCTCGTATCGAGACCCCCGCATCTCCCCGGATGGCAAGTGGCTGGCCATTGCGCGCGCGGACGAGAACGGCCTGTTCGGGATCTGGAAGTACGACATCGCGCGCAACGTGGATTCACGCGTCACCGGCACGACGTTCGTGGCCCCGAACAGGAGCCCCGACAGCCGATCGATCATTGTCGGCACGAACAGCGGCCTCTTCCGGTTCGATGCCGACGCTGTGACACCGCCGCAACTCCTGCGTGGTTCGACGGCCTACGTCAGCGTCCAGGACATTAGCCCGGACGGACGTGAGGCACTGGTCGCGATCTCCGGTACCGGCCCGCTTGTGCCCGGCGTCATGCCGCTCGATGGCAGCACCGATCCGAAGCCCATAGCGGCCGGCTCGTTCGTGAGGACGTACGGCGCTTTTTCGCCTGATGGCAAGTGGATCGCGCTGGCCGCGCAGGAAGGGGCCGCGGTGCGGCTGCACGTCCAGCCGCATCCTGGTCCGGGCGCCAGAATCCCTGTGACGAACATGCCGGTCTTCTTCCAGCGCTGGCGCGGCGACGGGCGCGAATTGTACGCGGGCACGCCGCAGGACGGACAGTGGGCGATAGTCGCGATTCCGGTGTCGTGGACCGGCGGCACGCCGAACTTCGGCGCGCCGCAGGTGCTGTTCAAGGCGCCCCGGCTCGTGCCGGGGAACTTCGGGTTCGACGTTACGGCCGACGGCCAGCGCTTCGTCGTGCTCCTGAGCCGCGATCCCGATCCGACGCCGCTGACGATGGTCGTGCGCGCCGTCGTGCGGTAGCCCGGTACTACTTGAACGCCGGCGACGCGAACGGCTTGCCCTGCCAGAA
>CAZJTG010000069.1:1840-11932 GCA_964548865.1 uncultured Solibacteraceae bacterium | reverse complement strand
GACTGCAGCGTCGTCCATCGCTCGCGGCCCAGGTCCGTGCGGCCCGCGGCGGTGTGCGCCAGCGCCGCGCCGTAGAGCGAGCGCGGACGATTCGGCATCCGCAACAGGCCCGCCTCGAATGCTGCGGCCGCTTCGATGGGTTTGTCGGCTCGGAGCAGCACTTCGCCCAGCAGTTCGTGCGACGGCTTGATCGGATCGGCGGCACCGTTGGGCGGGCGCATCGACTCTTCCACCTTGACCGCCTCGCGCAGTCTTGCGATCGCCCTGTCCCGATGGCCCATGGCCTCGGCCACCAGCGCCTCCACCTCTGCCAGGATGATCCACGACGACCTGCTGCCGTCTGACGCGCCGGCGGTCGGCGCGGCGATCGCCGCGCCGTGATCGGCGTGCGCGTTCGGCTCTGCGGCCGCGCCCCCGGGCTGGGCTTTGGCGCGCGCCGCCAGCCATGATCCGATCTTGTCTGCCGTCGAGAGGTCACCCGTCCGAACGGCGCTGAACGCGGCGGCGACCAGTGTTTGCGGGTTGTCCTTCTCAGACACCGGCAGCACGGTCCATTCTTCGGTCTCGATGGTGTAGCGGGCTCGCATCAGGGTCAGCGCGCTCGTAAGCCGCGCCTGCTTCGTCGTCGCGGCCATCGCCTCAAAGGCCTGCATCCGCTCGCGCGCGCCGGCGTAGTCGCCAAGTTGGAGAAAGCCGTACTGGCCCCAGTCGCCCGAGTGCGCCATGTCGCCGACCGAATCGCCCGGCTGCCACAGGTCTCTGGCGATGTTGAACGCGCGGACATTCTGGTGCGCGACTTCGTGCCACCTCCCGTGCTGAATGAAGATGTGCGTCGGCATGTGGACGGCGTGCGACACGGCGGGGACGATCTTCGCGTAGACGAAGGCGGCCTCGAGCGCGAGCGGGGCGTGCACGGGGTCGTCGAATGCGTGAATGATGTAGTGGGTCGCGCCCGGGTGATTCGGATTGCGGCGGAACACGCCCATCGCCAGCGCACCGGCCTTCATCTCCGGCCCGAACGTACTGTCGTTTTCGGCCCGTGCCGCCGACAGGAGCGACAACGCATAGAACGTCGCCACCTCGTCATCCTGCGGAAACTGGGCGTGGAGGCGAGCCATCGCGTCCTTGTACGCGACGCGTCGCGCGCGCCAGTCGCCCTCCGCCCACAGCGCCTCGACCGCGCCGAGGAAGCCTTTTTCGCGCGCCGTTGGCGCCTTGGCGAGCCGGGCGGCGGTGTCCGGCCCCAGGCGACTCAGAATCGCGCGCGGGTTCTTGGCGTCCTGCTCGCCGCTCAGCGGATGGTTGTAGCAGAGCGTCTCGCCCCAGTAGGCCATGGCGAAGTCCGGCTGCAGCGCCTGCGCGCGCTTGAACTCCGTGATGGCCTGCTTCCAGCCGAAGCTGTGCAGGATGGCCACGCCGCGGAGAAAGTGCCGCTGGGCTTCGGGCGAGCCCGACGTGGGAAACGAGAGGTTGCCGACATTCTCCAGTTGCGCCGACGCCGGCGCGACGAGCACCAAGGCGAGAGACGCCGGGATCAGACGATGACGCATGGGGTCCTCCGTTACGCGACGGCTGATCGTGGATTATAGGGCGACCCCGGTCTGCCTACCCGGCGACGCGGGGCGCGGACGGCGGGTCAGCGCGAGGCAGCGCAGGGCGCCAGCCCCGGGCACGCCATCGTTGGCATCGAGATCGCGGGCGGCGTCGATCGGCCGGGCCGTGGCAATCAGTTGCAATCCCGCCTTCGCGAGTTCGGCGTAACCGTCGCGCCCGCTGCGCGTGAATCGGCCATCCCACGATGAGGCGGGGGAGCCGAGCGTGCCGAACATGGCCTCGATCCCGCGCCCGGCCAGTGCGCGGTTGAGCGTCGGGTTGACGTTGTCGGTGCCGGTCCACGCCAGCACGCGAGAGAGTTTGATCCCGCGGCGTTCGAGGACGCCGATCTCGCGCGGCTCGTCCACCGAGACGGACAACATCATTTCTGGTGCCAGCCGATGCACCCGCACGGCGGCGTCGATGCTGTACGTGATGAAGACCACCCGGCCGAGGGCGCCGGCGGACCGGACTTCCGCGATCACGTCTTCATACGGCACGCCCCGCTTGACGTCGAGTTCGAGGATCGCGCGTCCGTTCGCCCAGTCGAGGGCCTGGCGCAGGGTCGGCGGCGTCGCGTTCAGCACGGTTCCGGCCTCGTCCTTCAACCGCACCTGCTGAATCTCCGCCAGCGTCCTGCTCCGGACCGGGCCCGATCCTGTCGTCGTGCGGTCCAGCGTGTCGTCGTGCATCAGCACGAGTGCGTTGTCGCGGGTGCGCGCGATGTCGATTTCGAGCAACGCCGGCGCGCGCCGTGTCGTGTACGCAAACGTCTCGATCGCGTTCTCCGCGTATCCGGGCACAGGGCCGCCACGATGGGCGCCGACCACGGTGAATCCGCTTTCGCGGAGGCAGTCGAAAAAGGCGCCGACATCGGCCGGCGCCAGAGCCGGCACCTCCTGTGCTGATGGAGCAGCGGCCGGTGGCGGTTCCGGCGCCTGGGCGCAGGCCGCCTGGGCGACGATGAGCAGCGCGAGCAGGCGTCGATCCAAGTCGAACGTCATTCGGTGCCCAAAGTATAGAGCCCTGTCGGAGGCATATGATTCGCCCATGATCCCGATTGGTCTGCTTAGCGCAATCCTGATCCTGTCGGCCGGCGTGCTCCAGTCACCGGTCCCGGCGTCCACCTATCAGCAGTTGCTCGCGGTGTTCGCGGAGTGGCGCAAGTTCGAAGAGCCGGGCCGCCTGGCAGGCGGCGTTCCCGACTACTCGCCGGCGAATAACGCACGCCGGCTGACTGAACTCCGCAAGCTCCAGGCGCGGCTGCAGGCCATCAATCAGGCGGGCTGGACGATCCCGCAGCAGGTCGATCACCACCTGGTGCGCGCAGAGATGAACGGGCTCGAGTATCACCTGCGGGTGCTGCAACCGTTCGCGCGCGATCCGGCCTACTACGCCTCAATCATCACCAGCGAAAGCGATACGCCAGCCAAGGAAGGACCAGTCATCCACGGCGCGATCAGGCTCTTCGACTATCCGATCTGGCCACGCACCCGCCTGGAGGTGGTTCAGCCGTTGTCGTCCGCGCAGTCGGCCGATCTCGCCGCGAAGTTGCAGACCGTTCCGCCGCTGCTCGAATCGGCTCACCGGAATTTGGCTGCCGGCAACGCGAAGGACCTCTGGGTGGGCGGTGTGCGGGCCTTCGAGGAACAGAGCGAGGCCCTGCGCGTGCTCGGCGGCCGCGTCGCCGCCTCTGACACCGCGCTGGCCGCGGCCGTGTCTGCCGCCCGAGCCGCGACCGACGGGTTCGCGGCGTGGCTTCGCACCGAAGCGCCGAAGAAGACGGGCCCGTCGGGCATCGGCAGGGAGCAGTACACCTGGTATCTGCGTCAGGTGCTGCTGGCACCGCTGTCGTGGGAGGAAGAGGTCACCATCCTGCGGCGCGAACTGGCCCGCGGCCATGCGTCGCTGCGGCTCGAGGAGAACCGAAACCGCAACCTGCCGCCACTCGCGGTGGCCGAGACACCCGAGGCGTACGCCGCCCTGCAGGAGCGGGCGATTCCGCGATACCTCAAGTGGATGACCGACCACCGCATCCTGACGATGGAGCCCTGGATGGAGCGGGCCATGCGCGAGCGCACGGCGTCGTTCTCGCCTGAGGCGACGCGCAATTTCTTCGCGCAGGCGACGCACCGCGATCCGATTCCGCTCTGGACGCACCTGTACCACTGGTGGGACAACATGCGCATTCGGATGGCGCCGCATGCCAATCCGATCCGCCGCAACGCGTTGCTCTACAACGTGTGGATGAGCCGCGCGGAAGGCATGGCGACGGCGATGGAAGAATGGATGATGCACGCGGGCCTGTACGATGAGTCGCCGCGATCGCGCGAGATCGTCTGGATCATGCTGATCACGCGCGCGGCGCGCGGCTTGGGCAATCTCTACGCGCACGCCAACGACCTCACCATGGCCCAGGCCGCAGACATCCACGTCAACTGGACGCCGCGCGGCTGGATGCGGCGCGATCCGCTGCTGGGCTTCGAACAGCACCTCTATCTGCGTCAGCCCGGCTACGGCGCCAGCTACATCACCGGCGGACGGCTCATGGAAGAGATCATTGCCGAACGGGCGCGGCAGCTCGGCGCTTCGTTCACATTGCAGCGCGTGATGGACGAAATCAATCAGGCAGGCATGATCCCGCCGTCGCTGATCTACTGGGAGCTCACCGGCGACGATCGGATGGTGCGCGAGTTGCGGGCGGGCCGGCCGCTGCCGCCGCGGTAATCGCCGAGCGCCGTTTTCGCGGACTACGTCAGAGCGAAAACGGCTCTAGCGCGCGCCCTTGCGCGGGACCCGCGTGTCGGCCATCGCCGCATGGTAGGCAAACGACGCGACGATGGTCGCGTTCTTCATCAGATCCTCGGGGGGCAGCGTCTCCACGAAATCGAGATTGGTATGCCCCCCGGTTCCGCCGACCCGGTCCTGCAGGAACTGGAAGCCAGGCAGACCGGCGCGGTCGAAAGAGATGTGGTCCGTGCTGCCCACGCCGAGGATCGACACCGCGGTCATGCCCAGATCGTGAAACGGCATGGTCCAGGCGGTCAGCATCTGCCGTGCGTGCTCGTTGCCCTGGAGGTAGATGCCGCGGTACTGGCCTGGGCCGTAGTCCTGATTGAAGTAGGCGGAGAACTTCTCGTACGCGGGGGTGATGGTCTTCGGATCCGATGGATCGCCGAAGTGCTTGCGCACGTACTCCCGGGATCCATGAAGGCCCTGCTCCTCGCCCGCCCAGAGCGCGATCCGAATCGTGCGCCGCGGCCTCGCATTGACCGCCTTGAGAATGCGCATCGCCTCGAGCATCGTCGCCGCGCCGGAGGTGTTGTCGCTGGCGTTGGGGCTCGCGTGCCAGGTGTCGAAGTGGGCGCCGATCATCACGACCTCATCCCTGAGGTCCGTACCCGCGATCTCACCGATCACGTTGTTCGCCTGCTCGACCGTCGCGCCGACGCGGTTGCGCACCTCGACGTCGACGGTGACGGGAATGCCTCGCGCCAGAATGCGGTACATCCTGTTGTAGTGTTCCGGCGTCACGGCAACGATGGCGGGTGAGGCGAGCGTTTCGTCCCGGCTCCATCGGTCGGCGCCCGTGCCAGGGCGCGAGAAGCCGCGGACCGCGCCCATCCAGCCGCTCTCGGACTGCAGCACCACCGCCGCGCCCTCGGCCTTGTAGAACTTCATCTTCTCGACCGCGCCCACGGCGTCGGGGCTCGCTGCCGCCGCAGGCGCAGGGGCGGCGGGCGGCCGGATGATCGTCCGTTCGATCGCCTTCAGTTCCGCCTCCGTGTAGCGCGGCGTGCCCGCGGCAATCCTCGCGAGATCGACCGTGGCCGGCGGCGTGGCGAGCACGGCCATGCCGCGGAGCGTTCCGCGGAGGCGATCGAGGTCTTTCCTCGTGCGAATCTCGGCAAGGACGGCCTTGACGACCTTCCGTCCGCCCGTGCCCGGTGTGTGCGCCAGGGGATAGCCGACCATCGGCTGGTAGTCCGGCTCGATCATGTGGAGCGATGTGAATTCGTTGTCCCAGGTCGTCCCGTAGTCCATGAACGGCTCGATGACGACGCGGGTCAGGCCCAGACGCTCCATTTCCTCCCTGGCCCAGGCTTGCGCGCGTTTCATGTCGTCGGACAACGTCAGGCGCGCGCCGAGGACGTCTGCGATGAATGACGTCGTCTCCATGACGCGCGATCGGTGCAGGCCCTCCTCGCGGATCTTCGCGACCATCGGCCAGTCGATGGATGGCCCCGCCGACTGGGCGGCGAGGGCGAGCGACAGCACGGGCAGCGCGATCACGATCAGGCGAGCGCGAGTCTGGACGAACATGGCGGAACTCCTGGAGACGAATAACCCGTCAGGCGCCTACTTGGAACCGATTCTGCTCACATCAATCGCCCACACGCCGCGGCCGTGCGTCCCGATGACGAGCATTCTGTCGCGCGGGTGCACGATGAAGTCCATGACGGCCACCGACGGCAGGTTGCCCCCGAGCACCTCCCACCGGCCGCCTCCGTTCGTCGTCACGTACACGCCGAAGTCGTTCGCCGCGTACAGCACGTTGGCGTTGACGGGGTCCTCGCGGATCATGTTGATCGGTCCGCCGGGAATATTTCCCGCGATGCTCCGGAACGTCCGGCCGTAGTCGGTGGACTTGTAGAGACGCACCGCGAAGTCCTCGTCGTACCGGCCCTGCTGGGCGACGTACACCGTCGCCTCATCGTGCTCGGAGGCCACCACCTTCGCGATCCACTGCAGTTTCGGCAGGTTCGCCGTGATCTCCCTGAACTCCTTGCCGTCGTCGATCGACACGTACAGCCGCCCGTCGTCGGTGCCGGTGTAGATGAGGCCCTTCTTCTTCGGCGACTCGGAGATGGTGATGACGAGCTGGTGCGGAATGTCCCCGATCTTGGCCTTGTCGCCGTAGCTCAGGTCGCCCGTCAGCTTCTCCCACGTGTTGCCACGATCGCGCGAGCGGAAGAGATACTGCGTGCCGAAGTAGACCGTATCCGGATCGTGCGGCGAGAGATGAATCGGCGCCAGCACCTGCATGCGCAGCGGGTCGTCGCCCGCCCCGACGGGCGGACGGATCGTCGTATCGCGCTGGGGTCCCGCCGGCGCCGCGGCGCCCCCGCGTCCGGCCCCGCCGCCGCGCGGTGTCTCGGGAATGCTGTAGTCGGTGCGAGTCAGCTTGCCGGAGTACAGGATGTTCGGGTTCCGTGGATCGACGGCGTGCTGGGTGTACTCGCCGCCGGGCGCGGATTCCCACGACATGGCCTGCAGCTTTTCGCGACCGCTGCGGATATCGATGGGCGCGCGATAGGCGCCGTGATCCTGCACCGACACGTACACGCGAAACGGCGTGTCCATGTCGTAGTTCATGCTGAACACCGTCTGCACCGGCAGGGCGGCTTTCCGCCACGTCTGTCCGCCATCGGTCGAGACCCGGAAGCCGCTGTCGTTGCCGAGCACGAGCACGTGAGGGTTCTTCGGATCGATCCACATCCCGTGGTTGTCGACTCCGGGGCTTCGCTCGCCGGTGCCTGCGGGCGGCGCGCCCGGCCAGGGGGCGCCGAGACGGCCGAACGTCCTGCCTCCGTCACGAGAGACGCTCAGGCCGAACGCGAGCGTGTAGACCGTGTTCTCGTCGGTGGGATCGACGCGGATGTTGCCGAAGACCCACGCGTACGACGCCCCCATCATCTTCACGAGCGCGCGCTGTTCTTCGTCCTGCCCGCTGACCCGCGTCCAGCTCGCGCCCTTGTCGTTGGATCGATACACCTCGTTGCCCTTGATGGGGCAGCGCGCCGCGCTCCCGCCGGGGTTCTGCCCGCGCCCACCCGCGGCGCCGGGCGCGTCGCAGTCGTAGTTGTCGATGAAGCCGTACACCACGTTGGGATTCGACGGCGCGACGGCGATGCCAATCCGGCCGAGCACGCCTGACGCGGGAAGGCCGTTGGTCAACCGGTTCCAGGTTCTGCCAGCGTCGGTGCTCTTGAAGATGCCGCCTTCGCTGAAGCCCGGTTCGACGCGCGGGTCGTTCCACTTGCGGCGCTGCCGCTGCCACGCCGCGGCATACAGCGTGTCTGGATCCTTCGGATCCATCGCGAGGTCGTTCACGCCGGTCTTCGCGCTGATCCTGAGTGAATGCGTCCACGTCCTGCCGCCGTCGGTCGTCTTGTAGACGCCGCGCATTTCGTTCTCCACCCACTCCTGCCCGGCCGACGCGACATAGACGACGTTGGGATTCGTCGGATGAACGACGATGCGCCCGATGGTGCCGGTCTCGACGAGTCCCAGGTGCTGAAACGTCTTTGCGTTGTCGATCGACCGGTAGACACCGACGCCGGTGTAGGAGCTGCGGAAGATGTTCGACTCGCCGGTGCCGACCCAGACGATGTCAGGGTTGGATGGAGCGACGGCGACCGCGCCGATGGCGGTCGACGCCTCGTTCTCGAACACCGCCTGCCACGTCTGGCCGAGGTCGTCGGACGCCCACAGTCCTCCGCAGCAGCTGCCGGAGTACAGACGCCGCGTCGAGCCGCGATCGGCGACGGCGACATCGGCCATACGGCCGCTGATGTTGGTCGGTCCCAGGAACGACCAGTTCAGATTGCGGTGCGGCGACGACTGCGCCAGCGCCTTGTGACTGCTCCATGCCTTGAGATGCGCGGCGTGATCGCCGTCCGCCTGGGTCTCGGCGGCAGTGCCCGGCAGGTTGAACGCGACGGCGGCAGCGGACGACAGGACGATGACGAGGAGCGCAATTCGACGGCGCATTGGGGACCCTCCGGAACCATGCCGATGCTAGCTGAAGACGGCGGCCGTCAGCGTGTCCATCTCGTAAAGCGGGTCAGGCGTAAGGGCGCCTCGACCGGCGCTGCTGCCCCGGCGGTCAGCCGCACCACGTACTCTCCAGGCGGCGCAGGCCGGCGCGCCCCGGATGGCGCCGGATCCAGCAGCAGATTCCAAGTCGCGACGTTCAGGCCCCGGCGGCCGTTGACTCTGATTTCGACGCGGGGTGGCGCGCCCGCCGCGCCAGGCGCGGCCGAGCCGATGATGCTGAGCGTCGCGGGCCCGTCGGAGTCGAGTGCGAACGCGATCGTCGCCGTGCCCGGTGTGCCTGCCGGTTCCGTCTCATCCGGGATCCGCACGAGCGCCGGATGTGGCGGGAACAGCCGCGGCGCCGCGCGCCACTGCTGGATCGGGCGCGCATCGAGCACGAACACCCCGCGGCCGTGCGTGCCAATCACGATCTCGTCGTCTCGCGGATGCACGACCAGGTCATGCACGGGCGTGGTCGGGAGAGTGGCGCTGAGCGACACCCAGGAGGCGCCGCGGTCGAGCGACGCGTAAACTCCGCCATCGGTGCCGACGTACAGAACGTCAGGGTTGCGGGGATCCTCCCGGACGACATTGATCGACTCGGCGGGGAGACCGCTGGAGAGTGACGTCCACGTGCGGCCGAAGTCCGTCGAGCGGAAAAGATAGGCGCGTGTGTCGTCTTCGCGATAGCCGGTCATGCTCACATAGGCCGTACCCGTGTCGTACTGCGAGGCGATGACGCGGCTCACCCATTTCTTCGGGAGACCCCGGCTGACGTCCAGCCAGGTCGCGCCCTCGTCTCGCGTGAGATGCACGCGCCCGCCCTCGGTGCCGGCGTAGAGGAGTCCGCGCTGTCGCGGCGACTCGGCGATCATCGTGATCGACCCGTAGGGCACGACCGCGCGTTCGCCGTCGGGCCGCTCGGACAGATCCGGGCTGATCGCCGACCACGCGACGCCGCGATTCGTGCTCTTCACCAGCGTGTTCGTGCCCGCGTAGAGCGTGCTCGGGTCGAACGCGGACACCAGGTACGGCATGTACCAGCCGATGCGCCAGGGCGGCTCGCCCCCGGGCGCGCGCGGCGCGATCCGTTGTGAGGCCGGACTGCCCGTCTGGATGGAAGGCGCGGACGTATCCATGCGGCGCAGCTCGCCGTTCTGATGCGAGTAGTAGATGTAGCGCGCGTCGGTTGGATCGACGAGCGTCACGTAGGAGTCGCCGCCGGTCCACTGGTCCAGATAAACGTGCCTCCACGGTTCGTTCTCGTTTCGGCTGTCGTCAACCGTGTAGGTGCTGGGCCCGTACAGCGCCGCGTTGTCCTGCGTGCCGCCGTAGATGTTGTAGGGCTCGGCCATGTCCACGGAGACGCTGTAGAACTGGCCGATGGGCATCGTGTTGAGATGCAGCCACGTCCGGCCGCGATCCCACGACTGAAAGACGCCGCCGTCGTTGCCGAGCAGCAGGCGGTTCGGGTCGCCCGGGTCGATCCAGAACTCGTGATGATCAAGGTGCATCACGAGCCCCTGGGAGTCTCGAAGGCGGCGGATGGACTCACCGAGCCTGGCGTACGTGCGGCCGCCGTCGATCGAGCGAAACGCGCGGTTGCCGAAAATGTAGATCTCGTCCGGGTTGTCCGGCGACACCCGGATGTCGCAGAACTTCCAGCCGAAGACGCCGAAC
>CAZJTG010000069.1:0-1830 GCA_964548865.1 uncultured Solibacteraceae bacterium | reverse complement strand
GATAGATGTCCTCGGTGTTGGCCTTGCGCCAGGTTTCGCCGCGATCGTCGGACCGGTAGACCTCGCCGCCGATGAACGGACGCCCCGCCTGTCCCGGCGGCGCCGGCGCGCGATTGTCGAGGTACACGTAGACGGTCGCCGGCCGCGACGGCGCGATGTCGATGTTGCTGCGGCCGACGAGCCCCGTCGGAAGGCCCCGGCCGAGCCGCGTCCACGTGCGGCCGGCGTCGGTGCTGCGATAGAGACCGCTCGCGGGCCCGGTCTCGATCTGCCACATCGATGCGTAAAGCACGTTGGGATTCGAGGGATCCATCACGAGATCGATCGCGCCGGTCTTGTCGTCGAGGAACAGCGACGTCGACCACGTGCGCCCGCCGTCGGTCGTCTTGAAGATGCCTCGCTCGCGGTTGGGCGTCCATTGATGTCCCATCGCCGCGACGTAGACGACGTCCGGATTCGCATCGTCGATCAGGACCTTGCCGATGTGATGCGTGTCCGCGAGTCCCATGTTCGACCACGTGCGGCCGGCATCCGTGGACTTGAACACGCCGGTGCCGGCGTAGGCGTACCCCGAGTGGCGCGGCTGCGCCTCGCCGGTGCCCACCCAGACGATGTTCGGGTTGGACGTCGCGACGGCGATGTCGCCGATGGCGAACGCCGACTCGCCGTCGAAGATCGGCTGCCACGTCATGCCGTTGTTCGTCGTCTTCCAGAGATTGCCCGAGGCCGGCGCAGCGTAGATCGTGTTGCGGCTCCCGGCTGGCACCGCGATCGCCTCGATCCGCGAGGACTGCAGCGACGGACCGAGCGCCCGCCAGGGCAGCGCCGCGAACGGCGAGGAGGCGGCCATCCGCTGATGCGCTTCCCACGCGGCCGCGCGCTCCTGCGCGCTGGTGGCGCCCGACGAAGTCGCCTGGGGCGGCGGGGCGGCATGCAGCCACACGGCGCCCGAGACCAGCATCGCAAGGAGCAACGGACTTCCGGTGATTGTCTGTGTGCGCACGCGGACTCCTCTGGTGGAGACGGGAGTATAGCTGGCGATCCGCGTGTCGGAGCGCGTCCGGGTTGATAGGATCAACACCCGGAGCGACGAAGGGGGAGCGGACGATGGTGGTCAGTATCTTCAACGACGTCATCGGCCCTGTCATGCGGGGCGCCTCGAGTTCGCACTGCGCGGCGGCGCTGCGAATCGGGCGGCTTGCCCGCGACCTCATGGACCGCGACATCGCGAGCGTCCTCGTCGAGTTCGACCGGCGCGGATCGCTCCCAACCACGCACGAGAGCCAGGGATCGGACATGGGGCTGTTCGGCGGGCTGCTCGGCTGGGAGGCCGCCGACGACCGGCTGCCGGACTCGCCGGCCGCGCTCGCCGCCTCCGGTGTCGAGGTCAGGATCGAAATCGTCGACGTGAACGACCCCCATCCCAATACGTACCGCCTGACGCTCAGGAGCGCGCGGCAAACGCACAAGGTCGTCGCGATTTCCACGGGCGGCGGCATGATGGAACTCATCAGCATCGACGGCGTACCGCTGTCGATTGGCGGCGATTACTTCGAAACGCTCGTGTTCACCGGGGCGAACCGGCGCGACCTGGCCGAGGAGATCGCCGCCATCGCCTCGCGCGCGGGTGTCGACGAAGTGCGCGTGCACGCCGGCCCGGCCGGATGCTGCGTGCAGGCGTGCGCCCAGGCATTTCTTGACGACACGGTGATTGACGCGATGCGCCGCCACGCGCCCGATCTTGTCGTCAAGCGCCTCGCACCGGTGTTACCCGTGTTGTCGCGGCGCGGCGTCCAGGTGCCGTTCTCGACGTGCGCCGAACTCGTGCGC
>CAZJTG010000068.1:0-15770 GCA_964548865.1 uncultured Solibacteraceae bacterium | reverse complement strand
TAAAGCGGTACGTGAGCTGGGTTTAGAACGTCGCGAGACAGTTCGGTCTCTATCTGCCATGGGCGCAGGACATTTGAGTGGGGCTGACCTTAGTACGAGAGGACCGGGTTGGACGCACCTCTAGTGTACGAGTTGTCACGCCAGTGGCAGTGCTCGGTAGCTACGTGCGGAAGGGAGAAACGCTGAAAGCATCTAAGTGTGAAACCCTCCACAAGATGAGATGTCCCGGGACGTAAGTCCCCTAAAGGCTCCTGGTAGATGACCAGGTCGATAGGTCGGATGTGGACGCATCGTGAGATGTGAAGCTTACCGATACTAATCAGCCGTGCGGCTTGACCATTGATTCTTTTTGCTCACGCAATAGAGCATTGCGTGTCGTGATACGGAAAAGCTGCCGTTTGCAGGATGTTCAGTTGAGACTGATTTGTTTTGCCCCGCTGAAGCGGCGCCGTTCAGGCGACGCGACGGTGGGCAAGTGCCGGCGGGCGTATGTTCCGCCGCCACACTTTGATTTTGTGATTTGTTATCCGGTTGCGCGTGATTCAGGGCTGTTCGGGACCCGAGGTCGCACGCTGTAATCACCGATAACACATCCTCGGTTTCCCGGTGGCGATAGGAGCAGGGTCACACCCGTTCCCATCCCGAACACGGAAGTTAAGCCTGCTACCGCCGATGGTACTGCACGGGTAACTGTGTGGGAGAGTAGGTCACTGCCGGGATTATTCTCAGGGCCGCACCAGCGTCACCGCTGATGCGGCCTTTTCCTTTTGTGGCATCCTTCGCCCGTGCCGCCGCCTGCGACGCTGTCCTCGACTCGCACCGCCCTCCTTGCCTTCGCCGGCTACCTCGCGGTCACCCTAGCCATGACCTGGCCCCTCGCTACGGCACTCACCACGACTGTCCCGGCCGATCTCGGCGATCCCCTCCTCAATACCTGGATCCTCTGGTGGAACACCCTCCACTGGCCGCTCTCAGCCGGCTGGTGGAATGCCGGGATCTTCTTTCCGGCGAGCGGCGCGCTGGCGTTCTCGGAACACCTGCTCGGGCTTGCGCCCTTCGCGGCGCCGATCGCCGGCCTCACCGGCAGTCCGCTCGCGGCCTACAACGTCGTGTTCATCCTGACCTTCGCGCTGTCCGCGACGACGATGTTCCTCCTCGTCCGCGACCTGACCGGCCGCCGCGACGCGGCATTCGTCGCAGGACTCGCATTCGGTTTCGCACCGTACCGGATCGCCCAGCTTTCGCACGTGCAGGTCCTCGCCGCGTTCTGGATGCCGGTAGCGCTCCTTGGGCTCCACCGGTTTGCCGCCACCAGAAGGCGTCGATGGCTCGCGATGTTTGCAACCGCCGTGGCGTGGCAGGCCCTGACCAACGGCTACTATCTGATGTTCCTGACCGTCCTGATCGGCCTCTGGCTCGTGTGGTTCGCGCGCCGGCTCGGCCCGAAGCACTCCGGGGCCGTCGCGCTCGCGTTCGTCGTGGCCGCCGCCGCGCTCCTTCCGATTCTGCTGCCTTTCCGGTCGATCCACGAACACTACGGTTTGACGCGGAACCTCGAGCAGATGCGGCTCTACAGCTCCGACCTGGCCGGTCTTACGAGCGCGTCGCCAAGTCTCTGGCTCTGGGGACACCTCCCCTCATACGGCACGTCGGAGGGCGCGCTGTTCACCGGCGTCACGGTGCTTGTGTTGCTGGCTGCCGGGCTGATCGCCAGGAATCAATTCGCCGTCGGCGCGAGTGCGATGCGGTCGCGCTCGGACCTGACGTTCTACGTGACGGCGTCGGCCATCCTGTACCTCCTCGCGCTCGGACCCGCACCGTCCGCCTTCGGCCAGCGGCTCGACATCGCGGGTCCTTTTGCCTGGCTCGCGGTCCTTCCCGGATTCGAATCACTCAGGGCGCCCGCGAGGTTCGGGATGCTCGTCTCGATGTGTGTCGCGATCGGGGCCGGCATCGGATTCGCGCGTCTTACGGCATCGTGGTACCCGCGTTTCGCGCGCGTCCTGTTGCTCGTGGTCTGCATCGCCGTGACCGCTGAAGGCTGGCCCCGGGCCATCCCTCTCTGGGACCCACCAAAGGCCTGGGATTTGAGGGCCTCCGAAGGCGCCGGCGGCTTGCTCGTGCTCCCGATCTTGAACGAGTTCAACGAAGCGGCGTCCATGTTCCGCGCGATGAGCCACGGGCGACCCCTCGTCAACGGCTACAGTGGCCACATCCCGCCGTGGTATCTGCCCCTGCGGGAAGCGCTCAATGAGTTCGACCCGAGAGTACTCGACGCGCTCGCCGGCGCAGGAGTCACTCAGGTGGCCCTGGTCACTCGCAGCGATCCCGAACAGGCCTGGCGCAAGTTCGTTCTCACACGCTCCACGGTCGCGCGCGAATCGGCAACCGGGTTTGCCCTGTTCGATCTGGCTGCGCCTCGAACCGCCGTGGATCCCGGCGGTCTCGTCCCGATTGCGGCCGTGCACGCAAGCCTCCATCCTGAGATTGCCCACGCGCTCACGGACAACCGCCCGGACACCTGGTGGTCGACGCTCGGGCCGCAGGCCGGCGGGGAGGACCTCATTGTCGATCTCGGAACCATCCAAAACGTCGGCGCGGTGGAAGTCCAACTCGGCCGTTCGAGTTTTGACTTCCCGCGAGTGCTTCAGGCCGACCTGTCTGCCGATGGCACGGTCTGGACACGCGCCTGGGGTGGCCCGACGGCCGGCCTTGCGGTCGGCGCGCTCATGCGCGACCCGGTGCGCGGACCGATCCGCCTCGTGTTCGACGCGGCACCCGCGCGCTTTCTGAGACTGCGCCAGACGGGGCAACACCGGACCGCGCATTGGACGGTCGCCGAGCTGAGGGTCTTCGGGCCAGGTGCTGGTGCCGGGTCGGCGCCGGCCCGGTATTGATGGCGCCGGCCACTTAGCCAGGGGAGGCGCCCTCGCCGGTGTCGAAGCCCGGACGAACGAATTCCTGCGCTCGCGGGAACCGACCATGCAGTCCGGCCTCGAGCGCCTTGAGTGTCTCGACGAACGCCGCCGGCGCACCGTTGCCGACGGCAAGGCCGGGTCTCATCAGGACTCGCCATGCGAGCCTCGATTCCCCGATGAGCAGGAGCGCTACCTTCGCCGATCCATTTGCATCGTTCTCGAGATCGCGCGGGCACCCGGTTCCGGACAACGCGCTCGAGATCGCACGGTGGATCTTGCTGGCGATGGTGATACAGGTCTCCTCAAGACGGTCCGCGGCGTCAATCGAGGCAGCATCCCCCCGACGCATCAGGCGCGGTCGCAACGCCTGCAGTACGCGTAGGCCGGCTACCGCGTATTCCCGTGCCCCGAGCGTGAGGGGATCGGCTTCGGCTGCCCGCTCCGTGGCATCGGGGTCGCACGCTCGCGCGTGTTCCAAGGCAGCCGGGCCTGCGGCTGGCGCCCGATTCTCAATCGCCGCCGCGATGGCACCGGCCTGTTCGACGGTGACGTGGAAGGAGGCCATGACGACTTCGGCCACGCGCGCGGCCGGTCGCAGGGTTGCGGACCGATGCGACCGCGGCATCGGACGAGCGGTCATGCGTGCGGACACGAGGCACCGCGCGGCGAGGGGACACCGCCAGCAGCGGTGGTCGCAGAAGAAATGGAGTCCGGGAATGTAGGCCGGGCGCGTGTCTGCCATGGCGATCCACATGGCAAACACCGCACCAGTTCTCTCGCCGCGTGCCAGCCAGATTTCAGGCTGTGTGCGGCGTGGGCGTTGGAGATCCGCCACGCCTCGAGGCGTTCGGGCGTGGCGAAATCTCCAATACTGAACTGCCTACTTCGTCGCGAGAAGGAACGCGCGCCGGCGGTCGGCAAACGTCTTCAGCGTCTCGACGCCCGCTTCGAACGCCTCATAGGTCGACAGGCTGCGCGTGTCGGTCTTGACGTCCCCGGCAATCAGGGCCTGGTGGCGCTGAACAATGGGGCCAATCGTTCCCCAGTCGAGCCACTTCGTCGCCACCTGGCGCACGTAACTCATGTACCTCTCGCGCAAGGCAGGCACGGCCAGGAGCTTGGACCGCAACGGCTTGGCAGTGTCATTCAGACCGAGGAGCGGATCCAATTCCGGGCCGCCTCCACCGGGGCCCATCATTCGCATTCCGCCCTGCCCACCGCGACCCAGATCGCCCGGAGGCCCTGCCGCGGGAGGGCCCATCGGAGGGCCCATCGGAGCTCCCACCCGACCACCGCGTCCGCCTCCGCCCGGGCCGAACGTTTCGTTCGCGTCGTGCGGGAAGATGTGAAACACACCCTTCGTATCCAGGTAGATGCTGTAGTCGCTCGCGCGCGTCCAATACCCGTCGGCGTTTACGAGTGCCATTTCAACCGCCAGGAATTTCAGCGCGCCATCGATGTCAAACATCGGCGACAGCGCTTTCTCGAGTTGCTCCGGGGGCGTGGTGTTCAGAGTCTTTGTAAGTTTCGCGAACGCGGCCCACGCCTTCGGATCGTCCTTGGACTTGATCTCGTAGATTCGCTTGTAGGCCTCGGGATCATCTCCCAGGTACTCGAGGCCGCCGCGCCCGTTCGGAGCGCCCGGCACCTTCCAGCGCGAGCCATCGGTTGTCTTGTACCAGTCGTTGATGAACTCCTTGTTGAACTGCTGCGCGTTCGGATAGATTCCCCAGCTCTCGCCATTGATCACGACGCGCACGAAGTTTGCCTTGGGCGCCGGCACGAACTCACGCGCCGCCTGCAGGTAGAGCACTGTCCTCAGGAACGTCGGATCGCCATGCGAGTTCAGAAGGTTCAGCGTCCGGTAGCCCAGGAGATTCTGTTTCTCATCGACGAAGTCCATCGTCAGATTCAGCGAACGCTTCGAGCCCTCTGGCACGCTGAAGAATGACGACGCGCCGCGGGCGTGCACGCCGACGTTCCTGTAGACCTTGCCGTCGACCGTGAGTGTCGCGGGCACCTCGACGTCCGTGTTGTTGAACGCCGTCAGTTCCTGCTCCCAATCGTCGTTCTCGAACTGAAGGAAGAACGTCCGGAGCACGCTGGTGTCGTACAGTGGCTCCCGCCCGTATTTCCTGACCTGCGCTTCGTTGACCTTCGGGCCGGGTGATCCGGCGCGCATCTGGCCGCCGCGGCCTCCGCGGCCGCCCGTGGGCTGACTCGCAAGCCAGGTTCGCGCTTCCTTGCGTTCGGCCGCATTCAGCCGTTTGTCTCCGTTCTTGTCGAACTGCGCGACGATCTTGCGCTCCTGCTGCATCGGGCCGCCCGGGCCCACTCCGCCCTGGCGCCCCTGGCCGCCCGGCTGTCCCTGTCCGCCAGGTCCCTGCGCGGCGCCAGTCCACGGCAAGAGGGCCGCGGCGACGAGTGCTCCTGCGATTCGCGTGCGGGTCGTCATGATCCTCAACCTCATGTCAATCGTCATCGTCGGGTGCGTGCGCGGCCAGATCCACGTTCTGGATGCCGTCGAGCCGGTTCAGCGACTTGAGCAGCGACTCGGCGTTGGTGCCAGGCCGCAGGAATCCCCGATACGACACGTCCACGGACATGCCCTGTTTGGCCGTCCGCATCGACACGAGGTACCGCCCCTTGAGGGCGGCGTCGAGCGTGGGGCCCACCACCGATTCGATGTCATGTCCGAGGCCGACGCGAAGACTGACGAAGAACTGCTCGTCACTCGGCGCGGACGCTCCGGCGCCGCGCGGCGCGCGTGGCTTCATGACGATTGCCGCCGCACCCACGACGACGAGTCCCATGCCGGCCACGATGAGGTGGCCGGCGCCGACCGCCATGCCGACGACGACCGCGAAAATCACGAAGGCGGTGTCCTGGGTGTCTCGCACCACGGTCCGGAAACGAACGATCGACAGGGCGCCGACCAGGGAGAACGCCCGCGCGATGTTGTCGCCGATGACCTGGGTCACCATCGCAATGAGCGCGGCCAGCAGCACCAGCGTTCCCGGGAACGTCGGGACAATGTCCGACTCGTTGCGTGAGGCCCGGTAGGCCACCGCCACCAGCCAGCCGAGGACGACCGCCAGCACGAGTCGAATCACGAGATCGACCGGACCCGTCGCCGGTGCGCCCGCGACGACGCTGCGAAGGAATTCAGGCATTCGAGGACGCTCCTCGTGCGGCGAGTTCCGGGTCTGACGCCAGGTCGCGCGTGCCCTCGACACCCAGGCGGTATTTGGAAATCCGCGTCGGCTCGATTGCGAATTCCTCCACGATGGCCTTGAACGGAGCGGGCATCACCGACGTGAACTTCATCTCGACGATCATCCGGCCGTCGAGCAGCGCCGTTGACGTCGTCGTCTGAAACTCCGGCGTCGAGATTGCCAGTCCTGCCAGATCGTCGTCCACCGTGAGGCGAATCACGCCGAAGTCCGTCATGCCGATGCGCGCCGTGCGCGCGTACGAGACCTGGCAGACCGGTGCGAGGCGGCGCATGAGCAGCCGTTCGTGAAACCACTGGCCCGGCCAGGCCGGGTCCAGCACGTCTGTCGCCAGGCGCGGCAGCGCGTCGATCATCACGGTCGATCGGCGCTTCGACAGCACGTCGGCGGTGCGCAGCTTCCGTTCGAGGAATACGACGTCGCCACTGCCGTATCGGCGCACGCGGTACTTGGCCCGGCGGTACGAGCCACGGCGGCGGTAGACCGCGTATTCGTCCGTATCGAAATACAGCGTGGTCGTGCGGTACTCGTCGTGGGCCGGGCCTGCCGCGAAGGGGTCGGGAGACAGCAGCGCCCGGGCCCGTTCGCGGATGCGGGCGCCCAGGTCACGGTCGACGAGAAACTTCAGTTCGGAGGCGCTCGGCCGGATGTCGCGGGTCGGCGCCGAAATCATGTAACAACCATACGACGGGAATTATCGGCTGTTCTCGCCAAATTGCCAGCTAAGTCTTTGAGCCATCGGATCTTCACTCCTTTGCAACACCGCTGTCACAATGCCGCAGGCTAGAGTCGTAGTCAGCCCATGAACACCAATCCCCAGGCGAGGAGCGAAATCCCGGCGAAGGGCAGGGCCCTGGTGGTCGAGGACGAGCCCAACATCCGGGAACTTGTCTCCCTGCACCTCGGTCTCGAGGGTCTGCACGTGACGAGCGCGGCTGACGGCGAGGCAGCCCTCAAGCTCGCCAGCGCCGAACCGTTCGATGTCGTCGTGCTCGACCTCATGCTGCCCAAAATCGACGGCATCTCCGTCTGCCGCGCCATCAGGCGTGACCGGACGAACGGCGACGTTCCCATCCTGATGCTGACGGCAAGACGTGAAGAGAGTGACAAGGTGGTCGGCCTCGAGAGCGGGGCGGACGACTATCTGACGAAGCCGTTCGGCGTGCGCGAGCTCGTGGCGCGCGTGCGCGCGCTGTTGCGGCGGCCGCGGGCCCGGCATGGCGGCCCGGTGAAGGCGGCCGCGCCGCTTGCCGTGGGTGCGCTCCGGATCGATCCGGCCAGGCATCAGGTGCTGGTGGGCGATCGCGCCGTGGATTTGACGCCCCACGAATTCGATGTGTTGTACCTCCTCGCGTCGAATCCCGGCATTGTCTTCACACGCAACGTCCTCCTCGAGCGCGTGTGGACGAACGACGTGCACGTGACGGAGCGCAGCGTGGACACGCTGGTCAAGCGGTTGCGCCAGAAGATCGAGTCCGACCCGGCGGAGCCGCAGCTCATTCTCACGGTCTGGGGAACGGGCTACAAGTTCGCGGACGCGTGACGCATGGCGCCCATCGCCTGGTACCGGAGCCTCTACTGGCGCATTGCCCTCGGGTTCGTCGCGTTGCTCGCGGCGCTGCTGGCGGTGCAGGGCGCCGTGTTTCTCTGGATTACCGGGCGGGCCTCGGAGATTCTCCCGGGCCGATCGCCAGCCGAATACGCGCAGACGATCGCTTCAGATCTGGCAATCGTCATGGGCGATCAGCCCACGATGGATCTCGACGCCTACCTGAACGGCAAGTACGTCACCAAATACCGGGCGTTCGTCGTGGTGACGCGGGACGGCCGGCTGATCCAGAGCAAGGCCGTCGGCGCGCCCTTCGATCTCTCCCGGGCGGCGCTGGGCAGGCTGTTCGGCGAGACGGGCGGCCCGCCCCGCATGCCGCCGCCCGCCCGTAGCGGCGGCGGGGGCGCCGGGGCGAATCCTGACGGGACGAATCGCGTATTCCTTCCCGACCGCGCTCGCGGCGGCAGCCGCGGTGGGGGCCGCGGCCGCGGCACCGGACCGCCTGCCGTTTTCACACCGGTGCTCGTGAATGCCGAGGCAGTCGCGATGGTCGCTGTGCCGAGCGAACCGCCTCCTCTTTCCGTCGTCATGCGTGACCTCGGTACGCCTCTCGCTCTCGTGGCCGCGGGCCTGCTCATTGCCGGCGCCCTCGTCGGGGCGCTCGTGATCTTCCGGCCGACGCATCGCCGGCTGAGCAGCCTGCAGGAGGCCGCGCGCGCCATCGGTGCGGGGCAGTCCGGCACCCGCGCAAAGGTCGCGGGTGGCGACGAAGTGACACTCCTCGCTTCGGCGTTCAACGAGATGGCTGCCGGACTGGAGCAGCGCACGCAGGCCCTTATGGCCGCTGACCAGTCGCGCCGGCAACTGCTCGCCGATGTGTCGCACGAGCTCATGACGCCGCTCGCCGCCATTCGCGGTTACACCGAAACGATGGCGATGCCTGATCTCGATCTCGACGCAGACACCCGCCGCCGCTACCTCGGCATCGTCGCCGACGAAACGGAGCGCATGGAGCACATCATCGGCGATCTGCTGGATCTGGCGCGGCTCGAGGGAGGCGGGGGCGCGTGGAAACAGGAACCCGTCTCGGTGGCGGCGCTCTTCGAGCGCGTGCTGCATCGGCACGATCCCGCGCTGCGCGCGAAACGGCTCGTGCTCGAGCGGCGGATCGAGCCCGGGGCCGATCGCGTGGCGGGCGATCCGAACCGCCTCGAACAGGCGATCCAGAATCTCGCGGCCAACGCCGTGCGGCACACACCCGAGGGGGGGACCATCTGCCTCGCGGCGGCGCCCGTTGATGAAGGCATTCGGCTGTCGGTGGAAGACACGGGGCCGGGTATCCCCGACGAGCATCTGTCACACGTCTTCGATCGCTTCTACAAGGTCGATCTCTCTCGCACCGGCACGCCGCTCCCGTCCGGCAGTGGCCTCGGCCTTTCGATCGTCCAGGCCATCGTCCGTCGGCATGGCGGAACCATCGAGGCCCGCAACGCTCCCGGCGGCGGCGCGCGATTCGACATCGTCCTTCCGCGCGCCAGTTAATGAGCCGTCCGGGGGCTCCCGGCCTCCCCGGCTCCCCGGTCGTCAGAAGGGCATGCCCGCCATGCCCGGCCGGCCCAGAATCACCGCGTTCGGTGTCTCCGTCGTGATTCACGGTGTGGCCGCCGTGATTCTGCTGGTGATGGCGGGAATGGGACCGCAGCCGGTGGCGTCGAAGGCGCCTCCCATCCGCACCGATCTCGTCTTCCTGCAGCAGGCCGGGCCGAGCGGCGGCGGGGGAGGACGGCCGGCGCCCGCGCGGCCGGCGAAACTCCAGATTGCCGAGTATGTTCCACCGGCCCTGGCCGTCCCCTCAGCGGACGTGACCACAGACCCGCCGCCCGTGCTGGACGTTCAGGTGCAAGCCAATTCGACGATCCTTCAGGGTACCGGGGTCGTACTCGGCGCGCCGCCGGGGCCGGCCGGCGGCGGCCCGGGCACCGGCGTCGGACCTGGAACCGGACCGGGTGCAGGGCCCGGCGAAATGGGTGGCGCCGGGAGACGCGAGCGAGGCGACGGCGTCGTCACGTCGCCCGTCCCAATCCGGCAGCCCAGGCCGGCCTACACTTCCGGCGCCCTGGCAGCGAAGATCCAGGGCAGTGTCACGCTGGAAGTGGAAGTGCTCGCCAACGGAACGGTGGGAAGCGTGCGCGTGATCAAGGCGCTCGATCGGATCTACGGCCTCGACCAGGAAGCCATCAAGGCCGCGAAGAATTGGTTCTTCGTGCCCGGCCGGGCCGGCGGGAGACCGGTCGACACGATCGTCCACCTCATTCTGGATTTCAACCTGCGCTGAATCCATAATCAGCGGCATGCAGGATTTCCGCCGCCTGGCCGGGCTGGCCGCGGCCGTGCTCGTTCTGGTTGTCGTGTCGA
Organism: uncultured Solibacteraceae bacterium; assembly: GCA_964548865.1. Taxonomy (GTDB): domain Bacteria; phylum Acidobacteriota; class Vicinamibacteria; order Vicinamibacterales; family SCN-69-37; genus DASUGC01. Next base: position 5,655 of record CAZJTG010000068.1, on the reverse strand, counting down.
TCTGGCCGGCGGCCCAATCCGACGACCGCATTGCCGCGCTCGCGCGCGCGTCGTTGTCGCAGATCGGCGGCGACCTTGCGGTGCCCGGTCTCTCCGCGCCCGTGGACGTCATCCGTGACGCCTGGGGCGTCCCGCACATCTACGCGCGCAACCTCGAGGACCTGTTCATGGCGCAGGGTTTCGTCATGGCTCAGGACCGGTTGTGGCAGATGGAGATGTGGCGACGGCAGGCCGAGGGCCGGATGGCCGAGATTCTCGGGCCGCAGGCCGTGGAGCGCGATCGCACTGCCCGCCTGCTGAAATTCCGAGGGCCATTCGACGAGCGTGAGTGGACGAGCTATCACCCCGACGGCAGGCGTATCTTCGCCGCGTATGCCGCCGGCGTGAATGCGTTTATCACTCAGAACGCGGGTCATCTTCCGGTGGAATTCACGCTCACGGGAATCACGCCCGAGCCGTGGTCGGCCGAAACACTGTTGCTGCGCGCGGGGACGTTCGGTGATGCGTCGGCGGAGTTGACCCTCGCACGCAATGTGGTGCGCCTTGGCGCAGACGCTGCGAACCGGCAACGCGCGCCCGATCCGTGGGATGACCTGACGCTGCCAGAAGGGCTCGACCTTTCGATCATCGACGACGCGGTTGCCACGCCGGGCGGGCGAGGCGGCGGTGGCGGCCGCGGCGCGACTCAGCCGGCCATCGTGGAACCGTACCGAAGTTGGATCGGCGGACGCGGGGTCGTGCCCTCGCCGCCGGGCGAGGAGATCGCGAGCCCCGGATCCAACAACTGGGTGGTGAGCGGCCGGCTGTCTGCGACGGGGAAGCCGGTCGTCGTGAACGATCCGCACCGGACGGTGACGAACCCGTCGTTGCGGTACATCTCGCATCTCGTCGCTCCTGGATGGAACGTCATAGGCGCCAGCGAGCCGCCATTCGTTGGCGTGGCGATCGGGCACAACGCGCGTGTGGCGTGGGGCCTCACCATCGCCGGCAACGATCAGGAGGATGTGTACGTTGAGGAAGTGAATCCGGCGAACCCGAACGAAGTGAAGTTTCGAGGGGCCTGGGAGCCGATCCGGGTCGTGCGCGAGTCCATCGCGGTGAAGGGAGCTGCGGACGCGAACATCGAACTGCGGTTCACGCGCCACGGCCCGATCTTTTTCGAGGACAAGGCGCGCAACCGCGCGTACGTCCTTCGCTCGGCCCTGCTCGAGCCGGGGACGGCGCCGTACCTCGGCGGGCTGAGGCTGGCGCAGGTACGCGATTGCCGCCAGTTTCTCGAGGCCGCGATGTACTGGAAGGCGCCCTCTGAGAACCTGATCTGCGGCGACGTCGACGGCAACATCTCCTGGCAGGCGTCGGCGCTCACACCGAATCGGACCGCGCCGAAGGGTGATGCCGGCAGACGATCCTGGGCCGGCCGGCTTCCCGTGCCTGGCACCGGCGCGTACGAATGGAATGGATTTCGCAGGGATCTGCCGCGAGAACTCAACCCCGCCCGCGGATTCATCGCGACCGCGAACAACCAGGTGCAGCCGAAGGACTACCGGCCCCCGATGATGTTCAAGACCTCGACCAACGCCGGGTTCGATCGCATCGCCCGGATCCTGGAGATGATTACGCCCGGCAAGACGTACACGCTCGATGATCACAAGAGGATGCAGTTAGATACCGTCCACCTTCGCGGGCGCGCCGAAGCCGCCCTCTTCAGAGGCTGGACGTCGGCGAATCCAGACGTCGAACGCGCGCGCGGGCTCATTGCGCAATGGGACGGCAGGCTCGATCGCGACAGCGCCGCGGCCGCGCTGTACACGACCTGGCGCGGCGTGTCCTCGCCCCAGGAGCGCGACTCGACCCGACCGGCCTCCGATCGGAAGGTCCTGCACGAGGCGAGTCTGCTGCGCGCGGTTGCGGACATGAGGACCGCGCAGGGGCAGGACTGGGGCGGATGGCGATGGGGAAGGATGCACACACGCACGTTTCCTCATCCGCTTCTGTCGGCGTTCGATCAGCCGACAGTCGAGCGCCCTGGAGGAACCGGTACGGTGGCGGCTGATGGCGCCAGCTTCCGCGAAGTGCTCGACGTTGCCGATTGGGATCGTTCGATCGTGACCAACGTCCCCGGTCAGTCCGGTCAGCCGGGCAGCCCGTTCTACGGAAACCTGCACAAGCTCTGGGCGGATGACACCTACTTCCCGCTGGCGTACTCGCGCGCGTTCGTCGATTCGAGGAAGGCGCACACGTTGACTCTCAGGCCCGCGAGGTAGGCGCGTCTCGAAAGAGCCTCCCGACAGTTTCGTCGTTTCGTTTTCGTACGCCCCATCTGCTTACGGACTCTGCGCCGCGCTGCACGGATTCGTGGCTGGCTGGAGCCGGCCGGCTGCCCGCTCTGCACTTCGAGGCCATTTGTTCGCGATCGATGTGGCAGCCCCTTTGCTTCACAGTCTAGCTGCCGACACAGCACGAGATGGGGCGTGATTCCATCACCGAAGCGGACATTCCGCCGCGTGGTCGAGCGAGGGAGATATGAGAGCGAACAGCGAGCGAGGATTCACCCTGATTGAGTTGCTGATTGTTGTAGCAATCATTTCCATCATCGCGGCGATTGCGGTGCCTGGTCTGCTCCGAGCGCGCATGACGGGTAACGAGACGTCGGCGATCGCGTCGCTCAAGGTGACGACGTCGTCGCAGGTGGCCTACTCGGCGGCCTGCGGCAACGGAGCGTATGCGGCGACGTACGTCGTGCTGGGCACGCCGCCGGCGCCCGGCAGCGAAGGGTTCATCTCGAAGGACCTGGGTTCCGTTGCCGCGCCGCAGAAGAGCGGCTACAACTTCACGATGGCGGGCGGCGCCGGATCCGCCGCGGGCCCGAACGACTGCAACGGCACGGCGACGATCACGAACTACTACGCCTCGGCCGTGCCGCAGGCGCTCAACACGTCGGGCACGCGGGCGTTTGCGACCAACGCCGGCAACACGATCTGGCAGCTCACCGGCGCCGCGGCGCCGGCCGAGCCGTTCGGCGCGCCCGCGACGCCGATCCAGTAACGCACCTCGAGACCGATGGCGCGGCGACGACCCTTGCACGGACGGCCGTGCGCGGTTCCCGCCGCGCCATCGCGCGTACGGACGGGTGCTACCGGATCGCGTAGTGCGCGTCGTAGTCGGCCATCGCCGCACGAACGACCTTCAGGGCGTGGCCGCGCCCGTACACCCTGGCCACGCGAGCCGTCACCCTTCGCCCTGGGACCAGCTTGTACGTGAGGAAGTAGTGCTGGAGGCGCTCGACCCAGACCGGCGGCACGTCCCTGACATCGCGCGCCGCGCCCCAGACGTTGTCGTTTTCGAGGACGCTGATGATCTTGTCGTCGGCCTCGCCGTTGTCGATCATCTGCAATCCCCCGATCACACGGCCGCGGACGATGATTTCATTGCGCGTAATCGCGCGCTCGCTGAGGACGCAGATGTCGAGCGGATCTCCGTCGCCGCGCTTCGCCCCCGGCGCCAGCCGCCGGACGTGGTCAGCGCAATACGTGCGCGGAACAAAGCCGTACAGAGCCGGATGCTGGGCCGACGATCGCTGGGGTCGGTCGACGCGCAGGTAGCCGGAGACCTTGTCGACCTCATACTTCATCAAATCGAATGGCGTGATCTCGATGTACGCGTTCAGAATCTGCGGAGGATCCGGCCCGACGTCCAGGCCATGCCAGGGATGCGGACGAAAGTGACTGACGGGTGGGGGAGCCACGCTGCCGGATGCTAGCATGCGTCAGATATGGATCCCTTTCCGCGCCCCGAACCCAGGGAAGCCGCAGAGTACTACTTCACGTACATCAGCCAGGTCCCCTCGGGAGACATCAGGCAGGTGCTGACGTCCCAGGCCCAGGACATCCTGCCGCTCTTCGAAGCCATCACCGAGGTGCGCGCGGCGCACCGGTACGCGCCCGACAAGTGGACGATCCGGCAGGTCCTCAGCCACGTCAACGACACCGAGCGCGTGTTCGCCACGCGCGCGATGTGGTTCGCGCGGGCGCTGCCCGAGCCGCAGCCGAGCTTCGATCAGGTCGTGGCTATCGCGAACGCTGACGCGGATGCCCGGTCCTGGGCGAGCCACGTGGCCGAGTTCAAGGCAGTCCGTTCGGCCACCCTCGCGCTCTTCAACGACCTTCCAGCCGCGGCGTGGTCGCGGCGCGGCGTGGCCAGCGGCCACGAAGTCACCGTGCGCGCCCTGGCCTTCATCACCGCCGGCCACCTGGTTCACCACGCGCGCGTGCTCCGCGAGCGGTATCTGCCCTCCTGATCAGGAGGGTTCCAGGGCGTTTCCGGACGACGGTATGCTCTTGGGTGCATGTCGTCGAACGCCTGTCCTCCGGGAGAGGATCTCCGCCAACGTCTTCGCATCCTGACCGAGATGCTCGAGGAGGTGGCCCGGGAGCGCAGCCTCCTGGCCGAACTCGACCCGGAGGCCCGCACGCGGCTGGTTCAGGCAGCCGGTCGCGTCTTCAATCCTGATGTGGCCCAGCGGCGCCACCTCGTGAAGGCCCTCGAGAAGCAGCGCCGCAAAGCCCGGATCGAGCGTGCCGATGGCGCCCTGCACCAGACCGGCATCCGTTCGCTCCGGCGACAAGCCGTCTTCACCACGCCCAACGTGTTTCCGCCGAAGGAGCTCGAGGCCGACACGACGTCTGCGAGCGTTGATGAACGGCACTGCTACGTCTGCAAGCAGCAGTACTCGACGCTGCACCATTTCTACGACCAGCTGTGTCCGGCTTGTGCGGACCTGAACTACCGGAAGCGCACCGAGCTGGCCGACCTCCGGGGGCGCGTGGCGCTCCTCACCGGCGGGCGCGTGAAGATCGGGTACCAGGCCGGCATCAAGCTTCTCCGATCCGGCGCGCACGTGATTGTCACCACCCGGTTTCCTCGCGACGCGGCGAAGCGCTACGCGGCCGAACCGGACTTCGAGGATTGGTCGGACCGGCTCGAGGTGCACGGCCTGGATTTGCGTCACACTCCCAGCGTCGAGGCCTTCTGTCACGACATGCTCGCGACGCGGAGTCGGCTCGACTTCATCGTCAACAACGCGTGCCAGACCGTGCGTCGTCCCCCGGCGTTCTACGTGCACATGATGGAGCACGAGCGCGCTCTGGTGGACTTGCCGGAACACGCCCGGAAGCTCCTGGGCTCCACCAGTCACCAGATGGCCAAGTCGGCAGATCCGCGGATGCGGAGTTCAGCCGAGCTCTCTCAGGTGGCGCTCCTCCCCGAGGATGTCGTCGTCCGCGAGTTCTTCCCCGAGGGCCGCCTCGACCAGGACCTCCAGCAGATCGATCTGCGCGATCGCAATTCGTGGAGACTGCTGCTGGCCGAGGTCTCCACGGTCGAATTGCTGGAGGTCCACCTCGTCAACGCCGTGGCGCCGTTCGTGTTCAACGCCCGGCTGAAACCGCTGATGCTGAAGACGTCGGGTCGCGACAAGCACATCGTCAACGTCTCTGCCGTGGAAGGGCAGTTCTATCGCCGGTTCAAGACGACGAGGCATCCGCATACGAACATGGCGAAGGCCGCGCTGAACATGATGACGCGCACGTCGGCGACCGATTACTTTCACGACGGCATCCACATGAACAGCGTCGATACCGGCTGGATCACCGACGA
>CAZJTG010000067.1:0-16263 GCA_964548865.1 uncultured Solibacteraceae bacterium | reverse complement strand
CTTCGCTCCGAAGTACGACTTCGCTTCGGCCTTCCGCGAGTACCTGATTCCCGCGATCAAGAGCAGATACCGTTAGGGGGCAGGTTGGGGTCGCAGCTGCACCGGAGCTGGACCGTACTGCGGTACGGTCCGGCTCCTAACTACTTTCAGGAGCCAAATGCCTAAATTGACCGTCGAGGGTGTGGGAACGTTTGACGTGCCGCAGAACAAGCGGCTGGTGCTCGCACTCGAGCAGGATGCCGGCGTGGATCAGTTGCACGCGTGCGGCGGCAACGCGCGCTGCACCACCTGTCGGGTCGAGTTCATCGACGGAGAGCCCGAGCGAAGGACGCGCGCCGAAATCGCCGCACTCGAACGGCGCGGCCTCACGGGGGTCCGGCTGTCGTGCCAGATCCTGTGCGACCACGACATGTCGGTGCGGGCCATCAGCCGCCTGGCGGGAAGCGGCCGGCCGGATCCTGGGCCGACTCCGGCAGCCGAGATCACGCCGCCGCCCGAGTACTGAGATGCCGGAGATGGATCAGACTGCGGCACGGTGCAGCTCCGGCTCAGACCTGACCCCGGCCTGACACCGATGCTCGATCCCGCCCTCGTCGTCGGCGCGTACCGCGAGGGCATTTTTCCGATGGCGGTGGAGACCGGCGAGATCGCGTGGTTCTCGCCGGATCCGCGCGGCATCATCCCGCTCGAACGTTTTCACGTCCCGGCCCGTCTCGCCCGCGTGGTGCGGCGCCAGCGGTTCGACGTGCGCATCGACACCGCGTTCGAAGCCGTGATGCGCGCCTGCGCGGACCGCCAGGACGACGAAGACGGGACCTGGATCAGCGAGGAGATCGTCGAGTGTTATGTGACGCTGCACCGTCTCGGGCTCGCGCATTCCGTCGAGACGTGGCAGGGCGACGCGCTCGTCGGCGGCCTCTACGGCGTCCATCTCGGGGGCGCGTTCTTCGGCGAGTCCATGTTCCACCGCGCCACGGATGCCTCAAAGGTTGCGCTTGTCGCGCTCGTCGACCGCCTGCGCCGGCGCAGTTTTCGCTTGCTCGACATCCAGTGGGTCACGCCGCACCTGCAGCAGTTCGGCGCGGTCGAGATCCCGCGCGACGAGTATCTGACGTTGCTCAGCTCCGCGTTGCGTCGCGACGCTTCCTTCGTCTGACGCTTGTCCTTGTCACACGGAGCACAGACACAGGCAGCAGGGGCAGGAGGGTCTGACCCCTCCTTGAGTTCTCCGTGTTCCGGTTCTCCGTGTTGCAAGAGGGGCGCTAGTGGACGGTATACGGCTCGCTCAGTGTGAATGGCGCGATGCTGGCGTCGAAGAACTCTCCGCCCCGCGTCACCATCTGGTAGGTGCCTTCCATCTTGCCGAACGGCGTCCCGAGCGGGCATCCCGAGGTATACGTGAACGCTTCGCCCGGCCCGAGCACCGGCTGCTGCCCGACGACGCCCGGGCCTTTCACTTCCTCGACATGGCCGCTGCCGTCGGTAATGATCCAGTGGCGCGACAGCAGCTGCACCGTCTCCTGGCCGATGTTGGTGATGGTGATCGTGTAGAGGAAGAACCACTGCTGCTGCGCCGGCCGCGAGCGATCCGGCGCGTATTCGCTCTCCACCGAGACGCGGATGTTGCGCGTGGTCGCCTCTGACGTGAACATACAGCCATGATGGACGATCGCGATGCGCCGCGGCAAGCGCCGCGCCCGCCGCGCGCCGGGTTGTGCGACCACTGCGCGCACGCGCGCGTCATCGCGAGCGACAGACAATCGGCGTTCGTGATGTGCGGGCGCGCCGCGGCTGATCCGCGCTTCCCACGGTACCCGACCCTCCCGGTCGGATCCTGCGAGGGTTACGAGGTACGATACTGACCGGTATGCACACGATCCTGCCGGCGCGCCTGAAGCCGGGCCTCGACCCCTCGTCAATCCCAGAGCCCGCCGTCGCGGCCGGCGGCCCCGCGTCGCAGCCGCTGATCCGCGGGCGCGCGCTGATCTTCTGGGATCCCAAGGCGCCCGCGGGCACGAAGAAGCTCGACGCGATCGACACGGATCAGATCACGCCTGCCGCCGACTGCGTGTCCGAGAGCCTCGAGACGCTCGACGAGAAGTGGAAGGCCGGTTCGTTCCGCTACCTGATGCCGGACTTCCGCGCGCGCGTCCACGCGGGCCAGACGTTTCTCGTCGCCGGGGATCGCTTTGCCATCGGGTCCTCCCGTGAAATGAGCCCCGCGGGCCTGAAAGGCGTCGCCGAGGAAGTGGGCCGCGAGATGGTCGTCGTCTGCGGCCACAACATGGGCGATATCTTCCGCCGCAATGCGTTCAACCTGGGCCTGCACGTCGTCCAGTGTCCCGACGCCGTGGTGGAGGCCCAGGACGGCCACGAGTTCACGTTCGACCCGGACACGCGCGCGCTTGCGAACGTCACGCTGGGGAAGTCCTACACGCCGGTACCGCTGTCGTCGAAAGAGGAGGAGATTCGTCGGAGCGGCGGCATCTTTGCGGTCGGCCGCCGCGAGTTCAAAGAGTCGGTCGTGACCAGGCCGGTGATCGACTTTCCGGATGCGACGGCTGCCGACGGCATGACGACGACCGAGCAGATTATCTGGGCGCATCGAGTGGACAAGCACGTGCGGCCCGACCAGTTGAGGCCGGGCGCCACGCTGCGCGTCTATGCCGACCTGCTGCCGGCGTCCGACGGCACGGCGCCCTTCAGTATTCACACGTTCAACAAGATCACCGGCGGCCGGACGATCGACCCGCGGCAGGCCGCGATCGCCAACGATCATTTCGTCTTCACCGGAAAGGACGAGGACGAGAAGCAAACCTCCATCGGCCGCGCGTTCGCGCAGGTGCATGGCCTCGACAAGCCGTACTACGCGACTCCGGGCGACGGCATCTTCCATTTCTATTTTCCCGAGCAGGGACTGGTCCTGCCGGGGCAGTTCATTCCGGGCGCGGACTCGCACAGCCGGGCGTACGGCGCCTACGGCGCGGTCGGCATCGGCGTGGGATCCACCACGCTCGGATTCGGCTGGTCGACGGGCTACATCTACTTCACGCTGGCGAAGGCGCGGCGCGTCGTGTTCACCGGCCGCCTGAATCCCTGGGTTGGCGGCAAGGACATCGTCCTCGAGTTGCTGCGCCGGTGGGGCGCAAAACAGTCGCAGGGGATGAGCGTCGAGTTCGTCGATCGGGATCGCCAACTGCCGATGGTGTCGCGCAACACGATCGCCAACATGATGGCGGAGGCCGAGGCGCTGAACGGCATCTTCGCGGCGGACGACCTGACCCGGGACTGGTACCGCGAGAAGGGGATCACGGAGTTCCCGTACCCGTTCCCGCAGGCGGGGAAGAACGCGGTGTACGAGATCGATGAGACGTTCGCTCTTGGGGACGTCGCGCCGATGATCGCGAAGCCGTTCAGCCCCGGCAACGCGTTTCCAGCCGAGGAAGTCGCGGCCGAGCGGATCACGTTCGACAAGGCGATGATCGGTTCCTGCACGAATGGCAGCTACGACGATTTGCTCCAGGCGGCCCTCGTGATCCGTGAAGCGGCGCGCCGTGGCCTCACGAAGGCGGCGACCGAGTTCAAAGTGTTTCCGGGGTCGGGCGGCGTGGGCCGCCTCATCGAGCGGCCGGACCAGCGGCTCGGCGGTCAGTCGATTGCCGACGTCTTCCGCGGCGCCGGCGCCGTGATTCGGCAGTCCTGGTGCGGACCGTGCTTCGGGCAGGGGCCCGATCAGCTGACGAAGGGCCAGCGCGCGATCACGACGTTCAACCGCAACTGGACCAATCGCATGGGCCTCGGCGGCGAGGGGTACCTCGCGAGTCCGGCGGTCGTAGCCGCGTCAGCGCTGGCGGGATACATGGCGCCTCCGAGTGAACTCGGTCTGGATTGGAAACCCGAAATCTTCGGAGTGTAGGTGATGGGAGAGCTTGCAGTCGCTTTTCTGACGCTGACCGTCCTTGAAGTCGTGCTCGGCGTCGACAACGTCATATTCATTTCCATCCTCTCCGGCAAGCTGAGGAAGGAAGACCAGAAGCGCGCGCGCCGGCTGGGCCTGATCGCGGCGATGCTCATGCGCGTCGCGCTGCTGTTCTCGATCACGTGGATCGCGCGGCTTCAGACGACCCTGATCGAGCCGTTCGGCCATCCGTTCAACGGCCGCGACCTGATTCTGCTGCTCGGCGGTCTGTTCCTGCTGGCGAAGGCCACCTACGAACTTCACGAGCGGCTCGAGGGTGAGACCTCGCACGGCGGCAAGGCTGTCGCCTCCTTTGCCGCGGTCATCACCCAGGTCATGCTGCTCGACATGGTCTTCTCGCTCGACTCCGTCATCACGGCCATCGGCATGTCCGATCACCTGGGCGTCATGGTCTCGGCGGTCATGGTGGCGGTGCTCATCATGCTCGTGGCCGCGGAGCCCATCAGCGCTTTCGTCGAGGAGCATCCGACCGTGAAGGTGCTCGCGCTTTCGTTCCTGCTGCTGATCGGCATGACGCTCGTGGCCGAGGGTTTCGGCCAGCACATCGCGAAGGGCTATATCTATTTCGCGATGGGCTTCTCGGTATTCGTTGAAATGATCAACATCCGGGTGCGCGGGAAGGCGGACCCGGTGAAACTGCACCTGCCCTACGTGGACGGAAAATGACCAGACACTTCGCCATCGCCGCGTTGATCTCTACCTCGATCGCCGCGCAATCGTACGTGCCGAACCGTGTCTTCGACACGGCCAGGGGCGCGTTCACGGATTTTGAGGCGATGGCCGCCGAGCTCGCGAAGGCCGACGTGGTGTTCGTGGGCGAGCAGCATGATGACCCCAATACGCACAGGCTGGAACTGGCCGTCCTCGAAGGCCTGGCGCGGCGGGGACGGGAGGTCATCGTCTCGCTCGAAATGTTCGAACGCGACGCCCAGGAGCCGCTCGACCACTTCCTCATGGGCCACATGACGGAAGCCGAACTGCTCAAAGTGTCGCGGCCCTGGCCCAGGTACGCGACCGACTACAAGCCCCTCGTGGATTTCGCCGTCTCGAAGGAATGGACCGTCGTGGCCGCCAATGTGCCGCGGCCCATCGCATCCGAGATCGCGAAGGGCGGCCTGGAAGTCCTGCAGGCGAAGAGTGCAGACGAGCGGAAATTGTTCGCGGCCGAACTCAGGTGCCCGACCGACGATGCCTACTTCAAGCGGTTTACCGCGGCGATGGGCAGCCATCCCGCGCCGGGCGCGACGGCGGACGACGCCCGTCGGATGGCCGAGCGCTATTACTTCTCGCAGTGCGTGAAGGACGAAACGATGGCCGAGTCGATCGCGACGTCATTTACGGCGTCCCGCGCTGGCGGGAAGCGGCCCGTGATCGTGCACTTCAACGGGGCGTTTCACAGTGACTATCGTCAGGGCACCGCGTCACGCGTCGCGCGCCGCTTGCCCAACGCTCGCCTGGCCGTCGTCAGCGTGAAGCCCGTCAAGGACCTGGACGCCGCCGCACCGTCCGATGAAGACCGGAAGCTCGGGGAATTCGTCGTCTGGACGGTGGGGAAGTAGCGCCTCACCGGCTCGGCGCCGGGACGACGCCCTGGAGCCGGGCGATGCGCTTGCCGCGATCGTCGAGCAGGTCGAGCGTCGAGTCCGTGAGCTGATACGCGCGCGTGTCGTTGAACATCCGCCGGAGCGCGCGCTCGGTCCGCTGATCGACGCGGCAGATCTTCAGCGATCGGGACGGAGTCAGCTTCAGCGCCTGCGGACCTGCCTCGACGCGCCCGTCCAGATCGTTACATCCACTCGTACCCGCGAACGTCCCGCCCGCCATATCGAACGCCAGAACGATCGGCCGGTGCGTCGTGCTCGCGGGCCGGACGGGCTTGTTCTCCAGTTCGGTCAGCGTCCACCGAAGCGCCGACAGCGCTGATGGAACGCCCACCGGAGGCGCGCCCGTGGCTGGCGCCGGCCTGGGCAGGGGCACCGGGACTGATGCGGCGACCGGTGCGGGGCTCGCCGCAGGCGTCACTTTCGGCGTTGGCGGCGGCTCCGGTTTCCGCAGTGGCTCCGGCTTCGGCGAGGGGCTTGGCCTGGGCATCGAGGCCGGCTTCGGTGCAGGCTCTGGCTTCGGCGTGGGTCTCGGCTTCGGCGTGGGCTCTGCCTTGGGGGTGGGCTCAGGCTTGGGCGTGGCCTTTGGCTTGGGCGTGGGCTCTGACTTCCGCGCCGGCTCTGGCTTCGGTGCGGGCTCGGGCGTCGGCGTGGCCTCAGGCTTCGCGGTGGGCTTTGGCTTTGGCGTGGGCTCTGGTTTTGGCGTCGGCTCTGGCGTGGGCTCTCGCTTGGGCGTGGCCTTTGGCTTCGGCGCGGTCTCCGGCTTGGGAACGGGGGCCGGCTTCGGTGCCGCGGTCGCCGCTGGCGCCGCCGGACTTGGCGTGGCCGGTGCCGGGTTCGGCGAGCGTTTGAGCGCCGGGGCCGGCTCGGGTTTCGTCAGCCGCAGCGTCGCTACCGAACCAGCGCCCTGTGTCAGCACGCGTGCGGGCGCTGACGAACTGAAGAGGACCGTCGCACCGTCGACGACCTGCGCCCGTACCGCGTAGCGGCCCGTTGGCACGACGCGCGAAGTTTCGTAGGAGATCGAGAAGACGACGGGCGACTGGCCCGGGCGCTGGATGCGCGTCGTTGCAAGGACCACGGCTGGCGCGTCCGCCACCGAGACATCCTCGAGCGTGACCTCGAGCACCGCGGTTCGCCCCACGCCGTCCGGGTACGTGACAGTCCCCATGACGCTGGAGGTTTGGGCGGCGGACGGGCCGGCGAACGAGGCGAGCAGTGCCAGCGCGACGTTGATTCTGGCGATCACTGAGTCACCTCCTCTGACTGTCGGCCGGCCGAAGCCCTGCCGTTAGCTGCAGATTCGTAAACAGCAGCGGTGCCCGTCCCTGTCCTCGCCTGTCACACCTCCGGCCCAGACTCTTCAACATGAGTGCAACGCCTGGTCTGGGTGGTTTGGATGCCTGCCTGTCCCGTCCGGTTCCATTGCTCGACTGGTGTCCCGGCGTGGCGGTCTGCTCGCACTGCCAGCAGGTCGTGCCGATGGGCGAGGACGACGGCGGAGGCGCGACCGAGAGCGTGCTTCTGGCCATCGCGTGCCCCCGCTGCGGCGAGGCCGCCATGCGGCTGGCGGACGCCGGCGTGTGGGACTGAGGAACGGCTACTCGACGCTCTGTGACACCGTCTGCAGGATATTCGTCTCCCGGCGCTGGAGAAGGCGGCCGGTCGGGCGGAGCGTCTGCAGGTAGATCAGCACCATCGCGCCGGCGAGGACCGCCGACAGCATCAGGTTGACGACCGCCGCCGGGGCAATGCCGCCGCGCTCGAGCAGGAGGCCCGCGAGCGGCGGGACGAACGTCGGCGTCAGGAACAGGGGCAGCGACATCTGGCAGACGATGAAGACCACCATCGCCAGGCCCGGCATCTTGGTGGGCTTCATCGAGCCCGGCTGGATGCGATAGGGCACGAGGATCGACATGACATTGCCGGCCATCGCCGCGCACAGGACGGCGACGACGAGCTGGAGCAGCGTCGCCAGGTACGCCAGGGGCGAGAGGCGAAGCCAGAGCGCCACGACCGTGACCAGGATCGCGGCCGCCCCGGCCGCCACGGGGAACGACGCCAGATTCTTGCCGAGCAGGATCTTCCAGCGTGCTGCGGGCGACAGCGCGAATGCGCGGAAGCCCTCGCGATCGAAGCCGAACTGGTTCGCGACCAGGCCGACGATCATGAACATCTGGAAGACGACGACACCGGTGGCGATGAACGGGCCTGCGGCTGCGGGGATTTCCGCAGCCGATCGAAACAGCAGCGGCGCGCCGACGAGCAGCGTCACGAGGAACGACGTGCCCCACTGCATCTTGATTTCAGGTGCGCGCAGCATGGCCTGGAAGCTTGCGAACGCAACGGCGGCGGCTTCCTCGGGCACGCCCCCGAGACCGCGCTCGAGAAAGGCGGTGCGGTCACGCACGCCGCCGGGAGCGCGTCGAGGTCCCGAGGTGGCAGACGTTGCGGCGCCGGCGAGGCCGGCGCGTCCGCCCGAGTCGCCCGTGTAGAAGCGGAGCGTGCTCGTAAACGCCCGGCGTAACCCGAGCGCGCCGATGCAGGCGCAGCCGAGGAAGCCGAGCAGCGCCGGAAACGGCCGGCCCTCGGCCAGCGGCTGCGCGCCCGCGGAGACCCACAGCGGCGGCAGCGCCACCTGCCAGCGGAGCCACGACCTCATCTCGTCCCGCTCCCGCTCGTCTCGCGCGTCACGCTGTTCGCGGGACTCGGACCGCCGCGCCTGGCGGTCCTCGCGGCTCTCGCGGTGAATGACGTTGAAATAGATGTTGGGGGCCTGCACGATGAGGATGAGTCCTGCCGTGAGCCCCATGACGATCGCGCGCCGCCGCCGCGGATTGCTCATCAGCGTCGCGAGCCAGCCGCGCAGCAGATACGTCCACGCCGAGATCATGAACACCATCGACAAAGCGAGCGGGAACATCAGCAGCATCAGCGGACCGCGCGAGATCGCCAGCCCGATCGCGAGGCCGAGCGCCGCCGGCACGAAGATCAGCACGCTGACCGCGGCGAGCGACGCGATGTAGTTCACGGCGAAGATCTGACCCAGCACCACCGGCAGGTGCATCAGCCGCTGGATGTCGATGGTCTCCGATCGCTGCAGCTCGCTCACGAGGCCGATGAGCCAGAAGAAGAGGAACACGACCGTGAGGACGAGCCACACGAGCATGATCGTTTCCGGGTCCTCGTCATCGAGCGCCCAGGCACCGACCGCAATGGCGGCGCCGAGGCCGACGATGGCGACGACGACGGCGGCGATCGCCACGAGGGTCGTGAGGATCGCGCCGAGTCCACCGCTCTTCGCCCACTGATTGCGCGTGAGGCGCCAGCGAAGCCAGAGGATGGTTCCGAGCTGCGGCCAGTTCATCGGCGTCCGTTCACGTCTCGAGCCAGCTCAGCTTCGGCTGGTCGTCCCGCCGCGTGCCGACGACGGCCAGGAACGCGTCTTCGAGTGATCCCGCCGTGCGCATGGCGTCCATCCGGCCCTGGTGCACGAGCTTGCCGCGGGCGATGATGCCGACGTCGGTGCACAGCTTCTCGACGATTTCGAGCACATGCGATGTCAGAAACACGGTGGCGCCGTGGCCGACCGACGCCTTCAGAGTGTCGCGCAGCACGCGCGACGACACGGCGTCGACGCCCTCGAACGGTTCGTCGAGGAACAGGAGGTCGGGATTCGGCAGGAGCGCCGACGCCAGCGCCAGCTTCTTCTTCATGCCGTGCGAGAACTCCATCGTGAGCTTTCCGTCGTCGGTCGCGAGGTCCATCATGCTGAGGAGCTCGTCCGACCGCCGTCGAATCGTGTCCCGCTCGAGACCGTACATCCGGCCGACGAACGTCAGGTGCTCGCGCGCGGTGAGGTTGTCGAACAGGGCCAGATTCTCCGGCACGACGCCGATGCGGCGCTTCACCGCGAGCGCGCGGGCCGGGTCGCCGACGTCCTCGCCCAGAATCCGCATCACGCCGCTCGTGGGCGCGAGCAGCCCGGTCAGCATCTTGATAGTGGTGGACTTCCCCGCGCCGTTCGGTCCGAGGAAACCGTAGAAGCATCCGCGCTCCACCTGGAGCGAGAGGTGGTCGACGGCGCGGAAGGCGCCGAAGTCGCGCGTGAGGTCGATGGTGTCGATGGCGAACATCGCGGGGTATTATCGCCGCTATGTCTACGTCGAAGAGGTTCGGGGTCTTCGTCGCGTTGTTGGTGGCCGTGGTGGCGCTCGTCGCAGCCCAGACCGGCGGGTCGTGGCTCGATGCGTACCGGCCGGCTGCCGATCGGTTGATCCGGGAATCGCAGTCGAGCGACTTCGCGTGGCAGCGCCTCGCTGAGGTCACCGACACGTTCGGGCCGCGGCTCTCCGGTTCCGAGGGGCTCGAGCGCGCCATCGACTGGGCCGTGGCAAAGATGAAAGAGGACGGCCTGGAGAACGTGCGCAAGGAGCCCGTGCTCGTGCCGAAGTGGGTGCGCGGCCGCGAGAGTCTCGACCTCGTCGAGCCCATTGGCCAGCCGCTGCCGATGCTCGGCCTGGGCAACTCCATCGGCACGCCGGCGGGAGGCATCGAAGCGGACGTCGTGGTCGTCCGGCATTACGACGAGCTGGCCGCTCGCGCCGTCGACGTCAAGGGCCGCATCGTTCTGTTCAACGTGCCGTTTACCAGCTACGGCGAGACCGTCAACTACCGGACGAATGGTGCGTCTCGCGCGGCCGCCTTCGGCGCGTCGGCTGTCCTGGTGAGGTCTGTTGGACCGACCGGGCTTCGCACGCCGCATACCGGCGCGATGAATTACGCCGGGAACGCGCCAAGGATTCCCGCGGCGGCGATCACGGCAGAAGACGCGGACCGGTTTCAGCGGCTGCAGGCTCGCGGCGTCAGGATCCGCGTGAAACTGGCCATGGAAGCGCGCTTCGAGGCGGACGTGACTTCCTACAACGTCGTCGGCGAGCTTCGGGGGCGCGAGCTGCCGGACGAGATCGTCGTTGTCGGCGGGCACTACGACTCGTGGGACGTCGGCTCGGGCGCCACCGATGACGCCGGCGGCTGCATCGTGACCTGGGAGGCGCTGCGGCTGATGAAGAAGCTGAATCTCCGGCCGCGCCGCACCGTGCGCGTGGTGCTCTTCACGAACGAAGAGAACGGCTTGCGGGGCGGCAACGCCTACCGGGACACGCACAAGGCCGAGCTTTCGAAGCACGTGATGCTGCTCGAATCGGACGGCGGCGTCTTTGATCCGGACGGGTTCGGCTTCACGGGACCCGACCCGGGCCGCGCCACGGTCACCGCCATCGCCTCCCTGCTCACGGGGCTTGGCGCCTCGAATATCGCGGCCGGCGGCGGTGGCGCCGACATCGGTCCCGCGGCCGCGGCTGGCAAGATTCCGACGATGTCGCACGTGGTCAAGGGCGAGTACTTCCTGATTCACCACACGCCCGCCGACACGATCGCGCGCATCACGCCGAAACAGATGTCTGACAACGCGGCGGCGATTGCCGTGATGACCTACATCGTCGCTGACAGAGGGCTTAGATAACGGGTAACGACAGGTAACGACAGGTAACGACAGGTAACGACAGGTAACGACGGGTAACGACGGGTAACGACGGGTAACGACAGGTAACGACAGGTAACGACAGGTAACGATGGGTGACGGCAGGTGACGAAGCGTGCACGGAATGAGCTATCGCGTGCCAGCTGTTGCTTGAGTAAATAAGTTGGAAGCGTCAGCTCGTTCCTCGTCACCCGACGTCACCTGTCGCCCGATCTAGAGCGCCACCCGATGTCTCCCCGAGTGCAGGTGGTTCATCGTCTGCACGGTGACGAGAATCGTGAAGTCGAGACGGGTCCGGTCCAGCGGAAATTTGAGTCTCAGCCCGAGCTCGCTGGCGCGGGCGATCATGTCCTCGATCACGCGGTCGATCGTGTACTGATACGAGCCGGTCCACTCGGCGACGAGCCGGCGAACGTCCCGGCGGATCGACTGAATGACCCTGGCGGCCTTCGGGTTCTTCGCGTACTCGTCGTCACTGCTGAATAGCCGGCGAAGGTCGCGATCGTAGAAATTCGGGTAGTCCACGCCGTAATGCTCGCGCTTGCTCGCGTAGTGCTTGCGAAGCGTGGTCCGCAGGCGGCCGAGCGGCTCGACCTGGCGCCGGGTCGCCGTGACGGGCTTCTGGCCCGCGATCTCGGCCATGAGTTCGTCCATGTACTCCAGCTTCCGGAGCGCCGGCCAATCCGAGTAGCGCGCGCGCCAATCGCCGTCGGGGTTGAGCCACACCGCAAACGTCTCCGCGAAGTCCTCGTCCGGATGACTCTGCGCGTACCAGCTGTCCAGGTGCAGCACGAAGCTCTTCGAGTACGGCCGCGGCAGGTAGAAGTCCGGGTACTCCACAGACGGCGAGCCGAAGAGCCGGACGCGCCTGCGGCGCTTGCGCAAAGCGTAGGCATTGTCGAATGCGTGGCCGGCCTCGTGGCGGAGGATCTTGATGCACCAGTCGGGCGTGCCACCCTCGACCTCGAGCATCTGCGCGCGCTCGAGCCGCATCAACCGTGGATGCGCGAGGTAGAAGGGAATGGCGACGCCCGGCACGCCGTCCGGGGAGAACCACTCGGCGGACAGCCAGTAGTGGGGCCGGAAGGTGAGGCCCCGGCCGTCGAGTTCGCGCTGCAGGTCCGCGAGCCGGTCCTCGAGCCAGCTCCCCTCGATGGTGACCCCCAGGTCGCACAGCCGGACGTCGAGGAGGGCCTCGTCGGGGAGGTCCACCCAATCGAGGCTGGGGCGCGCCGGCGCCCCGCCGGCCGCGGAATCGGATTCTTTTGGCTCCCGGGTCACCGGATCATAGCCAACGGGCTAATGGACTTATCATAGTCGGCGCTTCTTGCACGGCCAGGCGGGATGGCCCCGTCGCGGCCAGGAGGAACCCATGACAGTGATCCGGCAGTTTGCGACAGGTCTCGCGCTCGTCATCGGTCTCGGCAGTTCGGTGGTGGCGCAGTCACCAGCCGCGGCGCCAGCCGATCCGAGGAAGGGCCAGGCCCAGGCGTCTGGTCAGAAGCCGACGCCGACGCCGACCCCCACGCCCCAGGCTAAGCCTGCGGAGACCTTCAAAGAGAGCGTCGTGGTGTCCGCCTCGAAGATCGAACAACAGATCGTGGACGCCGCGGCGACGATGTCGGTGATCGGACCGAAGGACCTGGCGGTGGCGCCGTCGGCGAACTACGCCGACCTGCTCAAGGCCGTCCCGGGCGTGAACATCACGCAGATCTCGGCGCGCGACGTCAACGTGAACAGCCGGAGCGCGACGTCGTCGCTGGCGACGGCGCAATTGTCCGTCGTTGACGGCCGCAGCATCTACCAGGACTTCTTCGGATTCACGATGTGGGAGTTCATGCCGTCGAACCTCGACGAGATCAAACGGATCGAAGTGATCCGCGGCCCCGCATCGGCCGTGTGGGGCGCGAACGCCCTGAACGGCGTGATCAACGTCCTCACCAAGAGCCCGCGGGAGATGCTCGGCACGACCGTGTCGTTTGGCGCCGGGGCGATGGACCGTGAGGTCAGGAAGAACAACGCGGAGAGCGCGACGATCTGGTTCGCGCGGGCGACCCACGCGCAGGCGCTGAACGATCGCTGGAGCTACAAACTTTCGGTGGGCACGTACGTGTCCGACCCGTTCGCGCGTCCGACCGGTACGATCCCGAATGGCGGCACGACGCAGTACCCGAACTACAAGAACGACGGCACGAACCAGCCGAAGATCGACGCGCGCTTCGACTACGACTTCGCGGATCCCAGCCAGAAGCTGCAGTTCGCCGGCGGCGTGGCCGGTACCGACGGCATGATGCACACGGGCATCGGTCCGTTCGATATCGGCCGGGACGCGAAGATGGGCTACTGGCGGACGACTTACACGAAGGGCGCCCTGAAGCTGCAGGCGTTCATGAACATCCTGAACGGCAAGGCGACGAACGTGGTGGCCGTCGATCCGGCCGGCGCGCCCATCCGGCTGAATTTCAACACGAAGACGTTCGACTTCGAGTTGGGGGACAGCCGCATCGTCGGAGGCAAGCACGTCGTCACGTACGGGGGGAACCTCCGGGCGAACCGATTCACCCTGACGATCGCACCGGGCGAGAACTCGCGAACGGAGGGCGGCGCGTACGTCCAGGATGAATTCATGGCGAGCGACCGGGTTCGCCTGGTGGCCGGCGCGCGCATCGACAAGTTCACCTCCATCGACAGCGCGGTGTTCTCGCCCCGGCTGGCGGTGGTGCTGAAGCCGCGCCCCGATCAGTCGGTTCGCGTGAGCTACAACCGCGCGTTCCGGGCGCCGTCGATGATCAACAACAACCTGCAGACCACGGTGTCGCTGGCCGTGATTCCCCTTGGGCTGATCAACCCCGCGTTCGGCAGCGCGCAGTACCTCGTGCCGACGGCCGCGGTCGGCAACCCGGATCTGACCGAGGAGTACGTGGACGCGTTCGAGGTCGCGTACTCCGGCAACCTCCGCGGTCGGATGAATTTCTCCGCGGCCTGGTTCTACACGAAGTACCAGGACGGCATCTACTTCACCCAGACGGCCGAGTGGCTGACCGCGCCGCCGGGATTCCCCGGTCTGGGACCCTTCACGCCTGACCAGATCTGGGCCGGTTTCCGCGCGAGCACGGGCCTGCGCTTCCCGAGCAACTTCACGTATCGCAATCTCGGCGAGGTGACGAACCAGGGGCTGGAGTTCGGCATCGATGGCGTCCTCACCGACAACGTCACCGGGTTCGTGAACTACTCGTACCAGGCGGATCCGGAACCCGTGTTCCCGGGGCTCACGCCTGCCCAGGCGCTGCTCGAAATCAACCTGCCCTCGAAGCACCAGTTTGGGCTGGGGCTGAACGTTCAGACCGCGCGAGCGTTCGGATCCGCGTCGGTGAGCCGTTCGTCCCGCGCTTTCTGGCAGGACGTCCTTGACTCGCGCTACGCGGGGTACACGAACGCCAACACCAGCGTGAACGTGACGATTGGCGCGAAGTTCCAGGACGGCCGGTACAGCGCCGCGCTCAAGGTCACCAACCTGATGAACCAGACCATTCAGCAGCACATCTTCGGCGACATCATCAAGCGGATGGCGATGGTCGAGTTCAAGGTCGCGCTGAAGTAAGGGTTCGGGGCGCCGGGTTCAGCGTGCGGTAAGCTGAACCCTGCGCCTTGAGTCCAGAACCGACGAAGCCACCAAAGAAATCGATCCGCTGGTCCTCCGCCTGGTCGGAGGCCCGGACGCTCATCTGGGCACGGCGCTGGCGGCTGTCCGCCGGTGCCGTGCTGATGCTCGTCAGCCGGCTCTCCGGCCTCGTCCTTCCGTATCTTTCGAAAGTCCTCCTCGACGACGTCGTCGGCAAAGGGCGGGTCGATTTGCTGCCGCTCCTCGCCTGGGGCGCCGCCGGCGCGACCTTCGTGTCCGCCGTCACCTCCTTCGGCCTGTCGCAGATTCTCGGGGTCGCGGCCCAGAAAGCCATCACCGACATGCGCCGGCGCGTGGAAGAGCACGTCATGCGCCTGCCGGTCCGCTACTTAGACAAGACGCAGACCGGCGTCCTGATCTCCCGCGTCATGAACGACGCCGAGGGCATCCGCAATCTCGTGGGCACCGGACTCGTGCAGCTCGCGGGCAGCGTCGTCACCGCGATCTTCGCGCTCGGACTCCTCCTGTGGCTCAACTGGCACCTGACGGCGATGATCCTCCTCGTCCTGGCGGCGTTCGGCGGCGCGATGGGCTATGCGTTCAAGACGCTTCGCCCGCTCTTTCGCGAGCGCGGTCAGATCAATGCCGAAGTCACGGGACGTCTGAATCAGGCGCTGGGCGGCGTCCGGGTCGTGAAGACCTATACGGCGGAGCGCCGGGAAGACCTGGTGTTCACCAAGGGCGCGCACCGGCTGTTCCGCAACGTCGCGAAGGCGATGACCGGCGTATCAGCGACCACGGCCTTTTCCGGCGTGGTGATTGGCGCCATTGGCGTGGTCCTGATCACGGTCGGCGGCCGGGCGATCGTGAACGGCACGATGACGACTGGCGATCTGTTCATGTACATCTTCCTGGTCGCCCAGCTCGCGATGCCGATCGTGCAGATCGCGTCGATCGGCACTCAGATCTCGGAGGCCTTCGCCGGGCTCGACCGGATCAACGAAATCCTCAACACCGCCCGCGAGGATGCCGAGGACGCCACCCGCGCCGCGATGAACGACGTCCGCGGCGACATCGAGTTCGACGGCGTCTGGTTCGAGTACAACGAGGGATCGCCGGTTTTGAAAAACGTGTCCTTCCGGGCGCCCGCGGGGACGACGACGGCCCTCGTGGGATCGTCCGGGTCGGGCAAGAGCACGCTCATCAGCCTGGTGATGGCCTTCAACCGGCCGACCAGAGGCAGCGTCCGCGTGGACGGCCGCGATCTGCTGGATCTGCGGCTGACCGAGTACCGCCGAAACCTGGGCGTCGTGCTGCAGGACAATTTCCTGTTCGATGGGACGGTGGCGGAGAACATCCGCTACGGCACGCCGCACGCGACGATCGACGACGTAAAGCGCGTCGCGAAGGTGGCGCATGCCGACGAGTTCATCGAGAAGTTCGAGCAGGGCTACGACACCGTCGTCGGCGAGCGCGGCGCGCGCTTGTCCGGCGGCCAGCGGCAGCGCGTCGCCATCGC
>CAZJTG010000066.1:0-16348 GCA_964548865.1 uncultured Solibacteraceae bacterium | reverse complement strand
TCCAGTTGTTGAAATTCTGGATGCGGCCGACCTTCACGCCCGGCGTGTGGATGTAAATCCAGTTGTCGGGGAACAGCTTCTCGCGCTTGAGCATCAGCGCCACGACGAGGAAGTCGCGGTACGCGAGGCCCTCGGCCCCTTCCCGCGCCTGGGCGGTCGCCGCTGGCGCCATGCTTCGCACGAGCGTCCGGAGCGGCATTGTTGAAATCACGTGATCGCACGCGATGGTCTCCGATTCCTTCGGGCCCTCAACGCGCACAGCCTTCACGGCGCCATTCGCAAGCTCGATGCGGGTAGCGCGGTGGTTCATCAGGACGCGGTGGCCCTTCTGCTCGATGAGTTTCGTGCACCGCTCCCACATCTGGCCCGGTCCCAGGCGGGGATAGTCGAATTCATTGATGAGGGTCTTGATGTCCGTCGATCGCTTGTTGAGGGCCGTCGCGTTCAGCACCGCGCGCGCGAGCGACAGTCCCTGAATGCGCTGCGCCGCCCACTCGGCGCGGATTTCGGTGCATGGCAGGCCCCAGACCTTTTCCGTGTAGGTCTTGAAGAACGCCTGATAGAGCCGCCGGCCGAACCGGTTGGTGACCCACTGCTCGAAATTCTCTTCGACGGGATACGGCCGATAGTGCCACTTGATGTAGCTCGCCACGATCAGCAGGGCGTTGAAGATGCCGAGGCCGCTCAAGGCGTTCATGGGCTTGAGCGGATAGTCGAAATATCTGCCGTTGTAGAAAATGCGGGAAAGCCTGGGTACCTTGATGAACTCATCGCCGAGGATTTCCTTCCACATCCGCTGCACAGGCGCGATCTTCGTGAAGAACCGGTGACCGCCCAGGTCGAACCGGTAGCCGTTGTACTGCACGGTGCGCGAGATGCCGCCGACCATGTCGTCGCCCTCGAGCACGGTGATGCGGACGTTGGCCTTCCTCGCGAGTTCGTACGCGGCGGTCAGCCCAGCGGGGCCTGCACCGATCACGACAATGTGATCGCCCGGGCGAATCTGGCGGACCGTTCGAGCTGCCGGCGACGCTTGTGTCATCGTTTCAGAACTGAATTCACACCGATTCACGGCCGGCGAACGCCCAAGAACACCAATCGCGTGACGGCGCTGCCCAGACTGCAAGAGTCAGTCCGAGAGCGCCGGAGTACGAAACCATCCGTTCCCGGCGAGTCAACGCAGGGGGCGAACTCAGGCATTCATGACAGCGAAGATTATCAGCCTTGGGGCTGACTTCTGTCTCTGAATGCCGAACATAACGCGAGATAGAATGAGCCGCATTGAAGGCGACAGTCGTCATCCCGTTCCACCGAAACCTGTGGCAGCTCGAACAAAGTCTGCCGGCGGCCCGCCTGGCCCTTCCGGACGCCGAGATCATCGTTCCCGCTGACGGCGCGATTGAGGACTGCCGGCCGCTGGCGAGTAAGTTCGGCGCCCGCGTCATCGACCTGCCTGGCCCGTCCGGTCCAGCCGTGGCGCGCAATCGGGCCGCGGCAGAGGCCACGGGCGATCTCCTCGTATTTGTCGATACGGACGTTGTGGCCGCCCCCGACTCACTCGCGGGTCTCTGCGGCGTGTTGGAACGCGAACCTGACGTTGCCGGCGTGTTCGGCGCCTACGACCTCGCGCCCGCCGAGCCGAACTTCATGTCGCAGTACAAGAACCTGTCGCACGCCTGCGTGCACGAACTCGGCAATCCGGAGGCCGGCACGTTCTGGGCCGGCCTCGGCGCCGTCCGGACAAGCGTGTTCCGGGAAGTCAACGGGTTTGACGAGCGCTTCGGCCGGCCGACAGCAGAGGACATCGACCTCGGCTATCGGATCCGCCGGGCGGGCCACCGGCTCCGGCTCGATCCACGGTTCCGGGGCAAGCACCTGAAGAAGTGGACGGTCTGGAGCAGCATCGTCATCGACATCACGGCCCGCGGAATCCCGTGGACGCAGCTGATTCACCGGTACGGCGCGCTCGCCAACGATCTCAACACGCGCCACGAACTCAGATGGAGTGTGGGGCTGGCCTACATCGCGGTGCTGGCGGCGATTGGCGCGGTGTTCGCTCCGTGGGCCGGCCTGGTCGCGGCCGGCGCCGTGGCTGCGGTTATCGGCCTCAGCCGCGACTATTACGCCTGGTTTGTCAGACACCGGGGCTGGTGGTTCACGGCCCGAGTCGTTCCGGCGCACATGCTTTACCACCTCTGCAACGGCGTGTCGTTTGCAGTGGGAACCCTGGTGCATTGGGGAGCAAGACTGGGCATCCGCCTTCCGGGGGCCCTGCCGTTGACGTCCTGGGCAGGCGCGCGCTGATCATGGAGACTTCGCGGCTAGACGCGAGACGGCGGCGCCTCGTGCTTGCCGGCCTCATCGCCACGACGTGCTTCCTCGGCGCCCGCGGCATGGGCGACGAATCGTCCGTGATGCTGGGCGGCGACATGGCCCGGTACATGATGAACGCGGTCTTCGTCCGCGATTTCATCGCCGACGGCGGCGCCACGTCCTACGCCGAGCTGATCCGGTACGCGGAGCACTACTACGCCCGGTACCCGGCGCTCTCGCTCGGACACCATCCGCCGGTGCCCTACGTCTCGGCGGTGCCGTTTTTCTGGCTGTTCGGCATCACGGCATTCGCGGCGCGCGCGGCGGCGCTCGTCTGGTTCGTGGCCGCGGCGTGCGGGCTGTATGCGGTGACCACGCGGCTGTTCAACTGGCAGGTGGCGGCCTGGGCGTCGGCCATGTTCGTCACGAACCTGGTGGTGCTTCGCGCCGGGCAGTACCTCCTGTCGGAAATGCCGATGACCGCGCTCGTGCTGTGGTCGGTGCACGCGCTGCTGGTGTTCTGCGAGTCCCGCCGCGCCCGTCACTTCGTCTGGTTCATGGCGCTCGTGATCGCGAGCATCTACGCGAAGCAGCTCGCGGTCCTGATGTTCCCGGTCTACGCCACCATCATCGTCAGCGCGTTCGGCTGGCGGACGTTCGTCACGAAGCGCGCGCTCCTGGCCATGGGCGCGGCGCTCATCCTTCTCGTGCCGATGGCGATCATGACCGTCGGCCTCTCGCCGATGACGTTCGGCATCGCGCTGTCGAACTCCACGCGGCTGCTGACGGGGCACACCGACCTGGCGATCCGGCAGATCGTCGGCACGATCCTCTTTGCGCACCTCACGTTGCCGACGATTGTCGTGACCGGGGCGAGCATCGCGCTTCTTGCCTTCCGGCGCCGCCGGCAGGTCCTGATCGGACTGGTCTGGATCGTCTCCGTCGTCGGCGGCAGCATCGTCTTTGCCGGCGCGACCGAGCCTGCGCGGTACGCGTTCGGCGCCATGCCGGCGTACGCGCTGCTCATCGCCGCGCTTGCCGCCGAGGCCCACTCGCGCAGGACGAAAGCCGTCGCGGCCCTTCTTCTCACTGGAACGCTCTGGTGGCAGGCGTGGGAGATTCGCAGCGTGCACCCTTCAGGCGCCGGCGGCTACGAGGACGCGGCGACGTGGGTGCTCCAGCAGAACCGCGAACCGGCCGTCCTGTACTCGAGCTACGTGGACACCGGCTATTTCGTCTTCTTCACCCGAAAGCACGATCCGCAGGGCCGGCAAGTGGTGCTGCGGTCGGACAAGCTCCTGCGCACCGAATCCACCGACACCGAGCAGGACCGCCTCGAAGTCCACGACTGGCTGAAGCGCCTCGGCGTCCGCTGGGTGGTGATGGAGTCCAAACCGAAGGCGTACGACGGCCGCAACGCGCTTTACCTCGAACTGGCCGGGCCGCGCTTCGCGGAACGCGCCCGCTTCCCCGTGGTCAGCACGGCGGCGCCGGGGCTCGAGCTCATCGTCTACGAATACCTGGACGCGCAGCCCGCGAATCTCGATACCGAGATGAAGATCGACCTCCCGCTCGGGTCGCGTGATTTCGGCATTCGTCTGCGGGACCTGGTTGGCCCTGGCCGGTGACGCGATGGCTGCCGCATCAGCATCCGCATCATCGAGCCGCTGGATCCTGCCCTACCGCTGGGTGCGGACGCGCGATCTTCTCCGCGAACTGATCTCACGCGACATCAAGCTCAGGTATCGGGGGTCGGTCCTCGGTGTGCTGTGGACAATGGTGAACCCGCTGGCTGAGCTGCTCGTGCTGCTCTTCGTGTTCGGCGTGGTGCTGCGGGTGGACATCAAGAATTTTTCCGCGTACCTGTTCACCGGCCTGATCGTGTACGGATGGTTCCAGAACTCCCTGAACTTCGCGACCGGCGCCATTGTCGGCAACCGCGAGCTCGTGCGCCGGCCCGGTGTGCCGATCGCGATCTTGCCCATCGTCACGGTCGCGAGCAACATGGTGCACTTCGTGCTGTCGCTGCCGATTCTGCTCGGGCTCCTGCTCGCGAGCCAGGTCAGTCTTACGATGGTCGTCGTCCTGCTGCCGGCGCTCGTCGTCCTCGAATTCGTGCTCATTCTCGCGTTCGCGTATCCGGTGGCGATTCTGCACGTCTGGTTCAGGGACACGCAGCACCTGCTGCGCATCGCGCTTCAGCTGTTGTTCTACCTGACGCCGGTCTTCTACGAAGTGCATTCGGTGCCGCCGAGCCTGGCGTGGATCTACAAGATCAACCCGCTCGCGCACCTGGTGGACGCCTATCGCGCGGTGCTGATGCGGGGCGAGCTTCCGCGCCTCGATGGGATCGTGTACCTCACGGCGCTGTCGATCGTGGTGATGGGCCTCGGTCTCGCGTGGTTCCGGCGCGCGAGTCATCGATTCGCGGACGAACTCTGATGATTCCTCCCATTCGCGTCACCGGCGTCGGCAAGACGTTCCGCCGCTACCACCAGGATCGGCCCGGGACGATTCAGGAAGCGATCGCGCGCGGTGCGGGCGGCTTCAGCCGCGCGTTTGCGATCGATCGCTTCTGGGCGCTGAAGGATGTGAGCTTCACGGTGCAGCCTGGACGCACGGTCGGTATCGTTGGCGCCAACGGATCGGGCAAGTCCACGCTGCTCAGGCTCATCGGCGGTGTCGGCCGTCCCGATGCCGGCTCGATTGAGGTGCGCGGCCGGCTCGGCGCGCTGCTCGATCTGGCCGCCGGCTTCCATCCCGATCTCTCGGGCCGCGAGAACGCCGTGCTCGCGGGCATCCTGAACGGTCTCACGCGGAAACAGGTGCTCGAGCGAATGGAGGAGATCGTCGCGTTCGCCGAGATCGAGGAGGCCATCGAGAGTCCCGTGCGTACCTACAGCACGGGCATGCAGATGCGGCTGGCGTTCTCCGTGGCCGTGCATACGGAGCCGAGCATTCTCCTCATCGACGAGGTGCTCGCGGTCGGCGACATCTCGTTTCAGCAGAAGTGCCTCGCCCGCATCCAGAGGTTCCGCGAGGCCGGGTGCGCGATTCTGCTCGTGTCGCACGTGGGGTCGAAGATCGAAGAGATGTGCGACGACGCGGTGTGGCTCGACCATGGGGTCTTGAAGGCGCAGGGACCGGCGAGGGATGTGGTGCGGCAATACGCCGAATTCGTCAGGGCACGTGACCAGTCCGCGTGAGGTCCAGCCAATGCGCCACACCGGTGGCCGATCTTCGACGCTGACGTTCTCGGACGCTCCGCGACTCCTGGTCGCGCTGGCGATCGCGTGGCTCCCGCTGCTGATCGATCGCGACGCCGTCAGTCGCGTGGCGGCCCTCCACGACCTGGGCGCCGGGCCCACTCCTTATTTCGTCGACGGCCACGCGGCACTGCTCTACCTGTGGAGTCCGCTCGTGGCCGGCAGCGCCTGCTTCCTCCTGATCAGTCCTGGGTTGCTACTGGCCCTGGCTAAGTTGGCCCGTAAACCCCGGCCCCCTCGCAAGTGAACGGGACATCGGCGCCATCTACAACTGGATCCGCTGAAGCCGTTCACGCGACTACCTGGGGCGCGAGGGGCGGCTTCCTGGCTGACTGCCGATCGACATGTGGCCTTCCTCCGGACCTCGAATCGTCGTCGGCGAGGCGTCAACCATGCGGCGCCAGCGAGGCCCGAAGTACGCCTCTATCGCGGAGGCGGCGATGCGGTGCGCCTTGGCGCCTGGGTGACTGTCGTATCGATTGACGACGAGCGAGCCGACCGGCAATCCGAGCCTCAAGGCAGCTCGCAAGTCGAGACAGTCCAGCGACTCGCGGCGGCAATAGTCGAGAACTCGGTCGTGCAGAAATTCCAGGCCGGACGCGTCGGACCGAATGGACTCGATGCTCGGAAAGAGCACGAATCCCACAGGAAGACCACTGCGCCGGCACACGCGCACGAGGTCGGCGAGCGCGCCCTCGGCCTCCCGCCAATCCGGGCCGGCGGGATCGCCGAATCTGGCCCGCATGTAGTCGGCGTACGTCCCGACCCAGCCGGCCTTTTCCTGCAGAGCGCCCCATCCACTCGAGAGCAGGTAATAGAGCGCCGATCGCCGGTGCAGCCATCGATCCGGTCCCGCCGGCAGAAGCGGCCACGGCTCGGGACGGCCTTCTTTGTCCTCACCCTCCACATCGTTCACGAGCCACTGGAGCAGAATGAAGTGCGGCCGGGCGACGTCAATGGCCGTCTCGACGATCTTTATTTCGTCGATCGTTTCTGCGCCCGCGCGGCCAAAATTCAGCACTTCGAACCCGCGCCGCTCTCGGTTCAGGGAATCCTCGACAAGGTTCGAGAACCGGTCGGCCTCCTCGACGCCCTGGCCAAACGTGTAGGAATCACCAACGACCGCGATGCGAAACACGCCCGCTTCCACAGGCGCGATCTGGCGTTCCCGGAATCCGGCATCATTCAAACGGACGTGATCCCGCTGCCATCGTCGCGCCCAATAACTCGCGTTGTCTCCGGTCGTCGTCAGGTCCCGGTTGACGTAGCGTCCGGCGCCCTCGGCGGCGATGCAGGCCATCGCCACGCTGACAACCATCAGCAGCGACCTCTTCAGCATCAATGCAACCGAGGGTCCCTGCCGACCCTACTCGCGGGGTGTCCCCGATCAGGCGCGGAATTCTGAAGCAAGGTGGTCGGCCAGCCTGAGAGAAAGTGCGACGATCGAAAGCGTTGGTGGCGCCGCGCCGGAAGTCACGAACGGGGCGCTGCCGGCGGCGTAAAGATTCCTGGTCCCATGCACGCGCAGCGTGGGGTCGACAACGCCGTCCGCCGGATCGACCGACATCCGGCACGTGCCGATGTGATGGTGCAGCCAGTTCAGATCGCCATCCAGGCTGCCAGCCACCGTGCGAGTGTCGGAAAAAATCCTCATGAGGGTACGGTTGGCGCGGTCGACCGTAAGGCGATCGCGATCCGACAATTGCAGCCGCACCTTGGCCCTCGGATTACCGAATCGATCCAGCCGCTGTTCGTCGAGGACGACGCGGTTCTCCGGATTCGGCGCCATCTCCAGGATGGCCCCGAGATTCAACTTGCCGACCTTCCCCCTGGGCCAGAAGTACTCGAGAAGGATGCCCCCGCAGCCCGCTGCCTTGAACTCATCATAGAACTGCCAGGACACGGCATCGTCGAACGCTTCCCCCGATTGCGCCGCGGCCTCCGCCTCTTCGCTGCGCGCGTTGACGTGCAAGTGCTCCATGAACGACCGGCCAACGTGGTCCGAGGCGTTCCCGATTCCGCTGGGGAATTCCGGCGATCGAGAATGCAGAAGGAGCCGGGGCGTCTCGATGCCTCCGCACGCCAGCACGAACGCGGCCGCGCGCACGAATTTGCTCTCGCCGCCAGAACCGCGCACTTCGAAGGCACGGATGGCTCCGTCCTTCGCGGGCACGATGCGCGTCACGCGCGCGTCGGTGACCAGGAGCGCACTCTGGAGTTTCGTGTACTCCGGCAGATGCGTGCGCGCGACGTTCGTGCCGAACACGCGCTCCGGAGCCCGTCCATGTGAGTACGCCAGGGGTGCCGCCTCGACCTCGTATCCAACCCGCGCCATCGCCGCCGCGAAGGCAGGAACGGTCGCGGCACGATCCGGAGCGACGTGGTACGCGCCGGATCGTGGCGGAGAAAACCTGGTGGCGACACTGCCACGAACGACGAGCTCGCTTTCCGCGCGCGCGTAATAGGGCTCGATCTCGTCGTAGGTGACGGGCCAGGACATGGCGGGCGAGTATGGGTTCGCCTTGAAGTCCACGGGCTGCAGCCGCGGCGCGAGGCCGGACCAGATCGTGGAGGTCCCGCCGATGCCGATGTACCGAGTCCGCTCTACAGGGTAGGTAAAGGCCTCGTCGAGGTCGAAATCGCCTCTGGCCGAGTCGTCGGGTTCGTCGTCGCCGGCACCGCCGGCCTCCAAGACCACGGTTCGCAAACCACGACGCGCAAGCTCCACGGCAAGCACCGCTCCCGCCGGGCCGGAGCCGGCGATACAGACGTCGAACACTTCGTCCGGAGCGAGCTTCGAGAACTCGAGTGTTCCGAAGGCGCGGCGCCGCTTCAGCCAGTACCCGAGCGCGGCGGCTCCCGGAACCACCCCAGCCAAGGTCCAGAGGACCGCACGCCGTTGTCGACGGACGCCCATGAAGCTGGGAGTATATTCTCGCCAGCTTGAAGGCCAGAACAATCCTCTCCGTCTTCGTCGGTCTCGCGGCGTTCACGGCCCTGATTCGCCTCCCATTCTGGCCCGTTGCCGTCATCGACTGGGACGAGAGCACGTTCACGCTCGTCGGCCAGTCCATCCTCGACGGTCAGTTGCCGTACGTGCACCTCTGGGACGTGAAACCACCGCTGTTGTTCGCGTTCTTCGCGGCCGCGATCGCCCTGTTCGGTCACACAATCGAGGGCATTCGAATCGCTGGATCGCTGTGCGTGGCCGTGACCGCAGCCATGACTTGGGCCATCGCGTCGGACCTCTGGAATCGAGCTGCAGGCTGGCTGGCGGCATTGCTGTGCGTACTCGGCTCCACGCTGCTCGGCTCGGGGCAGGCGACGATGTCAGAACACGTGATGCTCCCAGCCTTCATGGGGGCCGTCTACCTGCTCCTCAATCGGCCCCTGACGCCGCGGACATCGTTCTGGATCGGCGTGCTGGTGGCCGTGGCCTCACTGGTGCGGCTCAACATGGCGTACGCGGCAGTGGCGGTCGGCATCCTCGTGATCGCGGGGTCGAAGGCGCGAGTGCGCGTCCGCGAAGGACTCGCGTACGCAGCGGGTGGGCTCCTGGTCCTCGGACTGACGTGTCTTCCCTTCGCCGCGGCCGGCGAACTGCCACGACTCTGGAAATCGGCCGTCGTCGCGGCCCTGGCGCGAGCGGAAGTGGAGGGCATGGTCGCACGGGTGTCTTCGCTCTACGATCGCGCGTTTCAGGCAGGCGGTGACGGTTCAGGGAGCACCACACTCCTTTGGATTGGCCTGCTGCTGTGGCCCGGAGCGATCGCCGGGTTGTTGATTGCGTGGCGGGCACCCACAGCGACGGCAGGGCGACAGGCGATGACTGCGGTGGCCGCGCTACTCACGGCCACCGCAGTGAGCATCGTGATGAGTGGCGGAGCGTTCGGACATTACCTGATTCAGCTGGTGCCTCTCGCCTCGGTGGCGTGCGGCGTGCTCGCCGTACATCCGACTCAGTCGATCCGGCGCGCAATCTGGAGCGCCGTCATGATGCTGGGGGCACTTTCACTCGTTCCTGTCGCCGAGCAGTATCGCCTGCTCGCGACCAGACACTCCGCAGGCCTCAGCCTGCGTCATGGCGAAGGCTACGAGATCGCGGACTATCTGAACCGCGAAAATGCCGGGCGGCGCCCGATCCTGATGTTCTCGGATCACATCGCGTACTGGCTGTCCCGATCGGAACCACCCAGCGGATACGCGACACATCCCTCCACACTCGGCCGACCAAACGTCCTTCGCGTCATGGGAACCTCGCCTCAGGACGAGCTGCGACGAATCTTCGGCCGACACCCGGTGTTTGTCGTCATCGACCGTCGCGAACAGTTCCTGCAAGACGAGGAACGAACCTGGGTGGACGAGGTACTGCATCGCGACTATGTTGCCGAGCCAGAGATCGCGGGCCGGGAGATCTGGCGGCGCCGCGACTGAGGTGCGAGGGCACACCGAACGCTATGGGCGGCTGAGCCGCCAGAGTTTCAGCAGTGGGCGGCCCCCGGCGGTCGTGATGTCGGCAATCTCGGTCAGCACCCAGGGCGAGACGATGGCCGCGGGCGTGTTCGCCACCGGCCGGTGCAGGTCCCGGACGACGCCAGGCAGGCGCGCCCAGTCATAGTCGACAAAGAACAGGTCACGTGCGGCGGACCCGGCTTCGTAGGCTCGTGCCAATTCGCTGCGATCGTCGCGTTGATAGTACCGGTACAACACCCGGCCGATGTTTCGCACCTCCACTTGCGGGTCATTCGACGCGAGGTACAGGAGTCCCAATTCAAGTCGAGGCTCGCCGACGAACAGTTGTGCCGGCAACTCCGGATGCCGGCGCTGCGCCCGAACCTGATCCAGCACCGAGGATCTTGGATCCGGCTTCGCCGTCCGGTAGTCCAGCACGCCGGATTCGCCTCCCGTTTGATGAAAGGGCTGCAGGTAGCCGGCGTTGAACGCCACCAGCCAGAAACTCGCGATCCCGAACGCTCCGGCTTGCGCCCATCGCCCGACGCTCAGGCTGTCAGCAACCGCCTGGATCACGGCGGCCGCCACCAGGCACGCAGGGACTGCCGCCCACAGGAGATAGCGTTCTCGAAACATCAGGGCGGCATCGGGGCCCTGGCTCAGGTACTGCGCGGCCAGCGCACTGACGAGGCCCGCAAGCAGGAAGGCCTCATTCGTTCGCCGCATGGCCGCCAGCAGGACACCGGCACCGGCGGCACACACCGCAAGGGAAAACGCGATCACTGGTGCCGACGGCGGCTCGGGACCACCTGCGAAACCGGCATGGATCAGGTCGCCGTACAACGCATGGGCAAAGCCGCCGGCGAACGTAACGGCACCCGAGAAGTCAGCCAGGTGCTGGACGGGCATCCACGGCGATCCACCCTCCATCGCCAGCGAGAGCGCGACCGTGCACAACGTAAACGCAATGACGCACGCGAAGCCGAGCATGACCTTGCGTCCGATGCGACCGGCGCCTTGCCGGACCCACCGGTCATGGATGAACGGCGCGGCCGAAACGATCGACACGTACGCACCCGTCGGATGGATCACGACCAGCAACGCGATCGCCGCGGCCGACGCCAGCGGCCGACGGGCCATGGCGAATCCAACCGCCAACGCCGCGAACACCGGCACGAAGGCAGGATCCCAGCCGACCCGCGAATAGGCGATCAGCAGCGGCGCCGAGGCCACCAGCATCGTGGCACACACCGCGATCTCGCGGCCGAAAGCGCGCCGCGCGCAGCTGTACGTCGCGGGCATGACGGCCAGTCCGGCGAGCACCGCTGGCGCGCGAACGACCCAAGGCGACGGCTCCGCGAATGTTGCGAAGGGCCACAGCAGTACCGGACCCAGGGGATTGAGGTGCGGGCGCCCGGACGGCGCGACGTACCACGGAATGATCGAATCGCGGAACCACTGCAGGACGACTTCGACTTCGTCAGGATTCAGACCTGGAATCGAATCGAGGTGGGCGACACGAAAGTACGCGCCCGTCGCTACGATCCCTGTCAGCGCCGCGATCCACCACCGGTCTCGGGACATCGTCTGCGGTATGCTAGCGCAGTCTTTTCGTGTGACCCGAACCGGCCTCATCCTCGCGTTCATCGTACTGGCGGCTGCAGCTGTTCGCTTCTCGTCGGCGGTCACGCGGCCCATGATCGGCGACGAAGATTCCCTCGCCATCGACTTCGCTAACAAGATCACGTTCTTCGGTGACGACCGCTATCTCCCGATTCGTGGACGGGATCATCCGGCGCTGCCGTCATACGTCATCAAGCTGAGCTTCGAGCTGTTCGGCCTGAGCCAGCTGGGCGCCCGAACACTCCACGTGTTTGCGGGCGTGATTTCAGTCGTGCTGGTCTTCCAGCTCGCGGCAGCTCTCTACGGGGATCGCGCCGCGCTGTGGGCCGCGGCGTTGGTCTCGTTCAACGAGTATCACATCGTCGTTTCGAGCCTGGCGACGGCCAAAGGGCCGCACCTGCTCTTCGTGCTGGCCGCCACGTACGCCTTCACGAGGCTCCTGGTCACCAACCGCGCCATCTACCTCTATTGGACTGCGGCCTTTCTGGGCCTGGCGTTCTACTGCAAAGAGCACACCGTGCTCGTCCTGCTGGCCTTTGGCTTGACGCTGTTGCTGCCTGGCCACCGCGCCTGGTTGCGCAGCCGGCACACGTACCTTGCGCTGACGATCTTCGCCGCCATGATCGTGCCCGATCTCGTGGCGAACGCCTCAGTGCAGACGGATTCACGGTTGCTGGTGCAGGGCACGATGCCGGCGACCTACCGCGATCATCTGGCGCGTGTCGGCGGGCTCGGACTGAATCCGTACCCGACGATGTTTTTCCTGCGCGACGAGGTCATGTGGGTGGCGTCGAACGTCCTCAGGTACCCGCTATTGGACAGGACGCCCGAGTATCCGTCGATGAACGGACTCGTCGGTTTGCTGCTGCTCGTCGCCGTCCTCGTGCGTTCGACCGGCCCGGGCCGGATCGAGACACGTCACCTCGTGACCATGTTCTGGACGGTGTTCAGCTTCTTCAGTCTGATTCGTCCAAGCGGTTCGGGGACACGGATGGACACGGTCACGTGGTACTGGACCGACGCGGTTCTGTTCCCCGCTGTGGTATTCGGCGGCTCGTTACTCGCCGCCCGGCGAACCGGGCTGATCCGGTTGGCCCAGGCCGCCGCCGTGGCTGGGATGGCGTACGCGCTACTTCGGATGACCGTCGCGCCGGAGTGGCCCGGTTAGTTCTGCTCCGCCCTTCCCCCTGCGGAGGGTCGAAACCACGAGGAAGCCGATGCACGAAAGCAGGATGGGTACTCCAATCGCGACGCCCAGCCGGAACCCCTTCGCCTCGTAGAACAACGTCACGGAAGTCACAAGCGGATCCACAGGCACGGACACCAATCCCTCGCCGCTTCGCAGGGGCGTGAGCTCGCGTGAGGTGCCCTGGGCGTCGAGGGCCATCGCCCGCCATCCGTCTGCGAAATTCTGGTTGAGCACGAGCCTGGTCGGCAGACGCGATCGGACATGTATGTCGACACGCGACATCGTCCAGCGGCGGATGATCGCGTCGCCACCCTCTTCCAGATACGCCTCTCCGCGGTAGTCGGGATCGTGTGTCAGTCGAACCCGGCCTCGTGTCACGGTCAGGTTCTCGTAGGCGTCGAGGTCGCCGGAGTTGGCCTGCAGGCAGCGAACCATGGCGCTGTCGATCACATGCTCGTAGTTACTCGGCTTGCCGTCGCAGCGCTGGGCAAAATCGGCGTGCGTTTCAAGAGGCACGGGTGGCACGACGAATACGTCTCTGAACATCGACCAGCCCAGACCGAGCAGTTCGCCGTACATGGCCACTGTCAGCGTGATCGCCGCAATCAGCCGTCGTCGCGAATGGGCAATTCCGGAACCTGCAATACGCGTCACACCGAACGCCACCGCCACCGCGAGCACGAACACGACGGCCATCAGAAAACGCGACGGCACCCTGAGTTGCTGATAGAGCGGTAACTCCTGCAGGAGCGCGAAAAGATTGACGGGGCCGTTCGCGCCCATGATTACGAGGGCGGCCAGGATGCCCGCGCCGTAGAGCGGCCACAAACGGCGCGCGGAAGCGGCGATGCCGACCACGGCCAGCACGATTCCGGCGACGCCAAGATAGCAGCCGAATTCGTGAAATCCGAACTGCAGGCCGGCATCGTCGATCGTGGCGAGGAACGGCTCGGCATCATCGTCCGAGAGGACCTTGGCGAAGTGACCCTCCGGAAGCTCGCGGTCGCGATACGCCTGGTAGAAGGACCCCTGGCGCGGATCGCCGAACATCGTCGGCCACAAACGGAGCGGCGCATCGACGCCGGCAACCGGCACCCGTGGATGGGCCGACGTGAACGCCACCACCGGCAGGATCTTCGGCAGCGAGATGCCGACCGCCAGCACAAGGAACGCGCCCCAGCCAGTCAGGACCGACATTCGCCGGTGGCGAATCGCCTCCAGTGTCATCCAAGCGCTCATGAACGGCAGAAAGATGGCAGGGACGTAGACGGCGCCAAACGTCATGCCGGACGCGAAGATCAAGGCGGCACCGATGACGGCGCGACGCGTCTGCTGGAGGATGCAACACGCCACCCACGGCATGAGCGCGAGCACGCACCATTCGAGATGCCCCTCCGTGATGTGCAGAACGAAGTGCGAGCTCATCATGAAGGCAACGCCGGCTGCTGCTGCCCCGAGGTCCGAGGCTCCGAGACGACGCGTCAACGCGGCCATCCCTATCGCGCCGATCGCCATGAACACGAGCACCTGAACGCGAAGACCAGCCGGCGCGCCCAGGGCGAGCACGATTGCGTACCACGGAGAGAGCACCGGCACGTCCGGGTGCGCGAGCAGCACATTGCCGCCGGCCGCATACGGATTCCAGGCCGGCAGTTGATGATCCCGGAGCAGCGCGACGCGAGGCGTTTCGTATCGAAAAGTGAACTGGTCCCAGTCCTGCCGTCCCCAGTTGTCCGGCTGGCCGAACAGCGGGAGACAGAACAGCACGCTGGCGCCGAGGAGCGCAAGTGCGGTCGGCCAGAAGGGCCTCGGTGGCGTCATTCGCAGTTTCTAGGCAAGTGGCGGTGGTTCAGGGTCCCGGAAAAACCGCCAGACGGCGGCGAGCAGCAACAGGAGCACTGAGGCCCCGACAATCCGAAAAAGCGTTCCTTGACCCACGCGGGGGAGGTGACGGGTGACGACCACGGACGCGATGACAACCCCTGGGTTCTCATCGGCCACGAGCCGGAACTCATAGGTCTTGTTGATCGAGATCCAGTCGGCCACCGCTGAACCGCTTGCACCGCTCGCAAAGTGGGCCGGTGGGCCGCCGTCCACCGTGACCTGGACAGTGGCCGGCGTATCGCGACCGGTGTCCCACGTGATGCGTGTCCCTTCGGCGGGACCCGGAGAAACGGGATTCGGTTCGGCAGTGATGAACGGCGGCGGGCGGGCGGCGGCGGAGCCGACCGACGTCACGGTCAGGCTGGCGACTTCCTTTCGGCGTGCCGGGTCCGCGTAGAGCGTGAAGCGATACGTCTTGGCCGGATCAATCCAGGGCGCATCCGCGGTTCCGGCTGCTCCCTGGGCGAATACTTCCTCGGGACCGCCGGCCACCGACACCGTCACGACGCCGTCGACTCCGGGCTCAATCTTCCATGAAATCGTCGTCGACCCGAGACCAACGCCCCTGGGCACCGGATTTGGATTGGCGGAAATCGTCGCGGCTTGATCCCGCGCGAACGCAACGTCAGCAGGCACCGACAGCAGGATCGTGCAGATAACACTCGCGAAGACGGTCTGGATCATCCGCAGGCTCACTGGCATCCGGCACTCCCCGAGACGAGGCGGCCACGAGATCGTACATGAAGCGCGCGGCGGTGAAACGCACCGACCACCGTCCGGCGTTTCGTCGCCGCACATCATCCCGGGCCTCCATTCCTTCCGATGCGATGGCCCGTCAGGATCACGACGGTCACAAGCCCGGCGACGCCGGCGAAGAGGCGCAGCAGAATCTGCACGACCGCCGTGTCGTCGCCTTGCCTCGTGACGATGACCGACGCCAGCGCGTCCTCGGAATCGCGCCGAACCAGCCGGAACTCGTATGTGAATCCGTATTGGATTCCCGGAGCCGCGGCCGCGCCCGAGCTGCCGTCGGCCACGACCGCGGGCGCGCCGGCGTCCACAGAGACCAGCAGTCTCGCTGGCCCGTCATCGCCGGTGTCCCACGCAATCGTGGTTTCTCCGTGCCCGGCTCCAGCCGGCACAGGATTCGGGGACGCCGAGATCGTCGGGACCCTTCGCGAAACCGGCGCGGCCGGTTCCGGTCCCGGCGCCGGCCGCTCTGAACGTCGCAGCGGCAACACGTCCCGCTTGTTCGCGTTGAGGAAGTACTCGTCCCTGGGAAACAGGTCCGAATTGACGCGGCCCTGATGGCGCCAGCGGCCTGCCGGGCTCCACTGCGCTCGAGGCTCATCGTCGATCCAGCGGATGATGCGCTCGGCATCCCAGCCGCCGGCCTCCAAATACGGCCGCGCGGGCCCGCGCAGGCGCTGGGCGATTGCTTCCCTGTCGACCACCACGGGACGGTCGCTACCGATGAGCGCGGCGTTCACCTGAACGACGTATGGAAAGACCTCGAGGAACGTCGCGAGCGTCCGCGGCGTCGGCACCCATTGCACGCAGATGCCGCCGGGCTTCAGCCGCGATCGGACCTGGCGGAAGAACTCGACCGAATACAGCAATC
>CAZJTG010000065.1:0-16496 GCA_964548865.1 uncultured Solibacteraceae bacterium | reverse complement strand
CATGGCGTTCGGCCCGAGGCCCCTCGGTACCCGCAGCATTCTGGCGGATCCGTCG
Organism: uncultured Solibacteraceae bacterium; assembly: GCA_964548865.1. Lineage (GTDB taxonomy): Bacteria > Acidobacteriota > Vicinamibacteria > Vicinamibacterales > SCN-69-37 > DASUGC01. The sequence continues at coordinate 16,441 of CAZJTG010000065.1, read as the reverse complement.
AACCGCTACGCGCGCCAGAACGTGAACGAGTACCTGCGGAACCTGCCCCTCGACACGCCGTTGCCGCTCGTCGTGGCGCCCTCAATGGTCACGGCATGTCTGGCCACGGACCTGCCGGCCCATGGCAGTCGCGATGTCGAAGTCCGCGCCGAATGGCGTCCGCGCCTCGCAGCAGCGGTCGACGGGCGCCACGCCGCCCGCATTCATGGACCGGCCGCCAGCTTCGAACCACGGTTGCGCGACCTGCTCGAGCAGCACCACGCGTCAACGGGCACGCCAGGCCTGCTGGAAATCGGTCTTGCCGGATACGGCGAGCCAACGGCCTGCACGCCGCGCGACGCCGTGCGGACGATGTATTCGTCGGCGATCGACGCGCTGGTGGCCGGACGATTCCTGCTCATGAAGGATTACTGGCTGCTGAGGAGCCAGGAGTGATTGCGAACCAGGCAGACCGGGAGGCCTGGGATCGCTTCGTCCTCTCACACCCTGACGCCTCCGGCTACCACGAGTGGGTGTGGCGCGACATCATCCAGCGCGCCTTCGGGCATCACGCTCACTATCTGATGGAGCGCGGCCCTGACGGCGCCATTGCCGGCGTCCTTCCGATCATAGAGATTCGGAGCGCGCTGTTCGGCAGAAGCTTCACCTCGCTTCCCTTTGTCAATTTCGGAGGCGTGGTGGCTTCGTCGGACGCGGTTGCGGCGGCGCTTCTCGATGAAGCAGGCCGCCTCGCCGCCTCTCATGGCGTGAAGCACGTCGAGCTGCGGCACATCGGTCGCCGCTTCGAGCACCTGCCGTGCCGGCAGCACAAGGTCACCATGCGCCTGCCTCTCTCGCCAGGGATGTTCGAGCGCATCGATCGCAAGGCGCGAAACCAGGTGCGCAAGGCGGAGAAGTCGGGACTCACCGTCACCCGCGGCGGCCCTGACCTTATCGACGCCTTTTACCGCGTGTTCGCGCGGAACATGCGGGACCTCGGCACGCCGGTGTATTCCCGAAGGTTGTTTCACGAAGTCATGGGCGCCCTTCCCGGACGCGCGCGCATCATCCTTGTCTCGCTCAAGGACGTCCCGGTTGCGGCCGGCCTGACGATTCGGACGCGCGACCTGATCGAGATACCGTGGGCGTCATCGATTCGCGACTACAACTCGATGTGTCCGAACCACCTCTTGTACTGGCACGCCATCGAGACCGCCGCAGCCGAGGGCGTGGCGACGTTCGACTTCGGCCGATCCACACCCGGTGAGGGGACGTTCAAGTTCAAGGAACAGTGGGGCGCCCAGCCGGTGCCGCTGCATTGGGAGTACTGGCTGGCGGCCGGCGGAACGCTTCCGGATCAGAGTCCGAAGAACCCGAAGTTCAGGCTGATGATTGACACCTGGAAGCGGCTGCCGCTGTGGCTGGCGAACGCCGCCGGTCCACGTATTGTGAAGAACATTCCCTGACGGAATCGGATGGCGAAGATTCTCGGCATTTCGGCGTTCTACCACGACAGCGCGGCCGCGCTCGTCGTGGATGGCGCCATCGTGGCTGCCGCCCAGGAAGAACGCTTCAGCCGCAGGAAGCACGATCCCGGATTCCCGTCGATGGCGGTCGAGTACTGCCTGCGCGAGGCCGGCATCAGGCCGTCGGATCTTGATTACGTCGTGTTCTACGAGAAGCCCCTGCGCAAGTTCGAGCGGCTGCTCGAGACCTACCTGGCGTTCGCGCCGCAGGGCTTCAAGAGCTTTGCCATGGCGATTCCGGTGTGGCTCAAGGAGAAGACTCACCTTCCGAAGCTGATTCGAAGCAGCCTCGACAGCGGCGTGAAGGCGCCGATCATCTTCACCGACCACCACGAAAGCCACGCCGCGAGCGCGTACTTCCCGAGCCCGTTCGACGAAGCCGCTATCCTGACGCTCGACGGCGTTGGCGAGTGGAGCACGACGACGATCGGCACGGGCCGCGGCAACCGGATCGAGCTCGTCAGGCAGATCGAATTTCCGCACTCACTCGGGCTGCTGTACTCAGCAGTGACGTACTACTGCGGCTTCAGGGTCAACAGCGGCGAGTACAAGCTGATGGGCCTGGCGCCGTACGGCCGGCCCGTCTACAAAGATCTGATTCTCAAGCACTTGCTGGACCTTCGCGCCGACGGCAGCTTCTGGCTCGACATGCGGTACTTCAACTACTGCCAGGGCCTGACGATGACGAACGACCGGTTCCATGGGTTGTTCGGCGGCCCGCCGAGGCACCCCGAGTCGGACATCGAGCAACGCCACATGGATTTGGCAGCCAGCATTCAGAGCGTCACCGAAGACGCGATGCTCGCGATCGGACGCGAGGTACACCGCGAGACCGGCATGAAGCACCTGGTGATGGCCGGGGGCGTGGCCTTGAACTGCGTCGCCAACGGCCGGCTCCTCCGCGAGGGGCCGTTCGACGACATCTGGATTCAACCCGCGGCGGGCGATGCCGGCGGGGCGCTCGGCGCGGCGCTCTTCACGTGGTACCAACTGCTCGAGAACCAGCGAACGGCGGTGACGACCGATCGCCAGCAGGGGAGCTACCTCGGACCAGCGTTCACGTCGGCCGAGATCCGATCGTTTCTCGACGGTGCCGGCGCGAAGTACCGGCAGGCCGCAGACGACGCCGACCTGGTCGCGAGTGTCGTGACCCTGCTCGAGCGGGAGAAGATCGTCGGATGGTTCCAGGGTCGCATGGAGTTCGGTCCGCGGGCGCTCGGCGCGCGGAGCATCATCGGCGATCCGAGGTCGCCGAAGATGCAGGCGACGATGAACCTGAAGATCAAGTTCCGGGAGAGCTTCCGCCCGTTTGCGCCGATCGTCCTCAGGGATGAAGCGCACGAATGGTTCGGGATCGACCCGAGGCACGAGAGCCCGTACATGCTCGTCGTGGCGCCGGTACTCGATCGGCACCGTGTGGCGGTGACGGAGGCGCAGCGCGACACCATGAAGAACGATCCGGACCTCCGCAATCGCGTGAACGTGCCGCGTTCCTCGATTCCAGCGGTCACGCATGTGGATTACAGCGCCCGGCTGCAGACGGTGGACGACGGACGGAACCCGCGGCTGGCCGCGTTGCTGCGTGGCTTCCAGGCACGCACCGGGTGCCCCGTGCTCGTCAACACGAGCTTCAACGTGCGGGGCGAGCCGATTGTCTGTACGCCGGAGGACGCCTACCGCTGCTTCCTGGGCACCGAAATGGACGTGCTGGTGATGGACGACGTGATTCTCCTGAAAGAGGATGTGGCGCACTCGCTCGCCGCCGGCACGCGCGAGAAGTACCTCGCCCAGTTCCAGCTAGACTGACGCCTATGAACTGGTCCGAAGTCATCAAGCCACCCTCGACGAGCACGCTCCGCCAGTTCGGCGGGCTGTGCCTGGTGGTGTTCGGCGGATGGGCCGCCTGGCGGCTCTGGCAGGGCAACGCTGGGGCGTTCACGATCGCTCTCGCCGCATTCGCCGTCCTTGTCGGTGTCACTGGCCTGATTGTGCCGGCCGCCGTGCGACCAGTCTTTACGGCGTGGATGGTCGTGGCGTTCCCGATTGGCTGGGTGGTGTCGCGGATCGCGCTGGGCCTGATGTTTTACGGCATGTTCACGGTGGTAGGGCTGGTGTTCCGGCTGGCAGGCCGCGACGCCCTTCACCTGCGCCGGTCGGATCGCGAGACCTACTGGCGGCCAAAACCCAGACCGCGTTCTGGTGAAGAATACCTGCGGCAATACTGAGACTGACGGATTGACGGATTGAAGGATTGACGAATGAAGGACTTCAAGACAGCGGCCAGTGAAAGCCAGCCCAAGGGGATGGTGTCCGAGTTCCTTTACTTTTTGAAGACCAGCAAGAAGTGGTGGCTGCTGCCAATCATTGTCGTCCTCGTCGTGTTCGGCCTGCTCGTGTTCCTGTCAGGCACGGCCGCCGCGCCGTTCATCTACACGCTGTTCTGAGCAGGCCGGGCGGCTACTCGTTCTTCCCGAGGCCCGCCGTCTCGAAGTGACGGCGGTGAATGTAGGTGGAGAGCAGCGCCTCCGGCCCGCCGAACATGCGCTCGGCGACCGCGTCCCGCGTTGGGGCCGTGCCCTTTCGGGATCGAATGATCCCGATGACGTAGTCGATCAGCCGATCCCGGTGCGCCTGCAGCTTCTTCAGCGTTTCCGCACGCACCAGCTGCGGATCGATCTCGCGCCTGACCAGTTCATCGACTGCCGCGGCAATCGGTCCCGGCTCGGGCGGCACGACTCGCACGTAGCGGTCGTCGAAGAACTGCTCGCGGCCGCCCTTGCAGTAGGTGGAGACCTGGGGCAGGCCGCAGAGCATGCCTTCGACCGATCCGAGCATCGCGCCTTCCACCGCGGACAGCGCCAGCACCACGCGAGCCGCGCTGTAGCTCGTGACGAGCTCGTCAACGGACACGCGGAATGGATTGAAGGCGGCGTGCGACACCCTGGGCTCGTATCGGTGCAGATCGAACGAGCCGTCTTCTTTCAGTACCGGGCCGTAGGTGTGCACGTAGAGGCTCCTGACGTCCGCGGCGAGATGCAGCCGCTTGTAGGACTCCATGCGCGCGGGATAGATCGCGTCGAACCTCTTGGGCGTCGGACGGATGTCGTACACCTTGTGGTCGATGTAGACACTGATGTTGACCAGCGTGCCCGGCAGCAGGCATCGCCTGAGGAGCCGATCGGCATCCGCGCCGCACCCCATGAAGTGCACGCGCTTGCCGCCACGCGACGCCTGCCAGCGATACCGCAACAGTGCCGGCAGTGACCGCAGCGTCGGCAGCCAGGACTCGTGAAGGATGATGTCGGCCGGGTGTGCGATCGCGAGGGCGTGCTGCTCGGACCCGATCTGGCAGCTGACAATCAGCGGATCGTCCCAGAATTTATAAACACCGCTGAACAGCATTGCTATCGGTTCGTCAGAGCTTATCGCAAGGCGTCCGTCAGGATGTCTTGCAGGCCGGCCAGTTGCCCGCGCCACGAGAGCGAGTCGAGATCGACGGAGGCGGCGCGCGCGCGACGGTCATGGGGCGGCATGGCGAGCAGCCGGTTGACCGCGTCCGCAAATTCTCCGGCGATGCCGGCGACGTCGCAGGCCGGGGAGACGACAGACGGCAGGCCGTCCATGACGACCGGGGTGACGACCGTCGGCAGGCCCGCCGCCAGCGCTTCGAGCACCTTGTTCTGAATTCCCCGCGATGTCTTGATGGGCGCCACGGAGACGGCGGCGCCCCAGAGGTGGGGACGCACGTCGGCCACGGAGCCCGTGACCTCGATCTGACGGGAGCCTCCGGCCAGGGCCCGCACCGCGCTCGACGGGCTGGCGCCGACGATCTTGAATCGGGCCTCCGGATGAGCCTTAAGGACGCGCGGCCAGACGTCATTCGCGAACCACAGCACTGCATCGACGTTCGGCTCGTAGTTCATGACGCCGCAGAACACCACGACCGGATCCCTGGAGGGATCCTGTGCGGGACGCAGGGTCTCGACGTCCACGCCGTTCTCGACCACCTGCAGGCGGGCGCCGGAGTTCTGCGCCAGCAGGGCGGTGCGCTCTCGTTCGTTCACGACGAGCGTCGAGGCGGCCCGGCGGACCGCGCGCTCCTCGAACGCCCGAAGGACGCGCGCTTCACGGGCGTAGACCCACGACCGGGGCATCGACGATGACGCGGCGAGAGCCGCCCACTTCTCCGAGTCCACGTCCACCATGTCGAGCACGACGGGGATCTTCGCCAGCGACGGCCTGAAGATGAGCGGCGCGATGCCCGTGCAGAAACAGAACACGACGTCCGGTCGCGATTCGGCGACAAGCGCGTCGGTCATGGGGCCGAGATTCGGCGAATCGAGCATGGCGTGCGTAGTCGGGATCGACGTCGGCAGCGCCAGGGCTGCGCGCACCAGATTCCTGACACGGGGCACCCGTGCGATCGCCACGCGCCTTGCGACGCCGGACAGCTCCGGCCCGCGCGCCGCCTCGTCGTCATCGTGCGCCAGCGAGACGATATTCACCGCGGCCCAGCGTGACAACTCGTGGAGCAGGTGGAACGCGCGCACGCGGTCGCCGCGATTGGGCGCGTATGGCAGACGATGCGACAGGAAAAGGACGTTCACGAACGCGCGCGAACCACCGCCGCGGGGACCCCGACGGCGACAACGGCGTCCGGGATGGGCTTGGCGACCACGGCGCCGGCGCCGACGATCGACCGGGCGCCGACATCAGCCATCACGATCGCGCCGCTGCCGATCCAGCTGCCGGCGCCGATGCGCACGAGATCGATCCGTCCTTCCTGCTCGCGAATCGGGACGCCGGGATCGTCGGTGCCGTGGGTGTCGCGCCCGCTCGTGATGTGCACACCGGATCCAATCAGCACGTCCTCGCCGATGTGCACGAGGCCCAGCGAGCACCCCGGCCCGATGTACGCACGGTCGTCGATCCGTGCGCCCGTCTTCGACAGGATGGTTCCGAAACTGATCGTGGCGGTTGCGGCGCAGCCGGCGATCGTCTGCGCGAGAAAGGCCTGTCGCAGGTACTGTCCCAGGATGCCTGGCACGAGCGCGAGCATCTGCGATGAACCTTCGAGCGCGCGGTCCCGGCCGATGACGCTGGCGCGAATGACGTAGGACGCCAGAGCTGGCAGCACAACGACGAAGGCCGCTCCGCGCGCTAGGGATTTCAGGCTCTCTCTCATGAAGGCGCGTTCGAATCCGATACGATACTACGCGATGCTGATTCGGATCTTGACGCCGCCCGTGCCGGAGTTCCTTCAGGGCGACGCCAGAACAGCCGAACCGGTGACGTTTGGCGTGCCGTTGCCTCAGGGACTCGTCGGCGAGCCGGCGGACTGGGCGATCGGTCCCGGTTTCCCTGGATCCCCAGGGCCGGGGGGCTGGCGCGCCGTGCAAACACGCGTGCTGGATCGGTGGGTTGACGGTTCGGCTCGCTGGGTGCTGGTGGACGCGCAGATCGATCGCCCGGCGGACCTCGACACCGGACGTCGGGAGTTCACGCTGGACACCGACCGCCCGGGCGTGACCCACGCGTGGGCCATTCGTGCCACAGCGGTTGCCGGCGGAGCCGTGGACGTTGACACAGGCGCGGCCAGATTCGGGCTTCGGCCAGGCGTCGCGTTTCCCTTCGCTTCCTGCGACTCAGCCGGCGGTCTCATCGACGCCGGCAGGAGCAGGCTTACCGCCGTGGACGAGCACGGCGAGGCCCACGACGCCATCATCGAGCGAGTCGAGATCGAGTCATCCGGTGCGGTCCGCACCGTCGTCCGTCTGGACGGCCGCGTGAACGTCGGTGGGCGTTTCCTCGACGTCACGGCTCGAGTGGACTTCTTCGCCGGGCTGCCCACGGTTCGTCTTCGCGTCACCGTCGCGAATCCCGAACGGGCGCGACACGCGGGTGGCTTCTGGGACCTCGGAGACCCAGGATCGGTGCTGCTGAAGGACCTGTCGATGTCCGTCGCGCTCGCGGACGCCGCCGGAGCGCCAGTTCTCGCGTGCTCGCCAGAGCCCGGGTCGCCGGCCGAGCGCTTCGATGGCGCGTTCGAAATCTATCAGGACTCGAGCGGCGGGCAAGCCTGGCGCTCGTCAAATCACATCAACCGGAAGCGTGAGATTCCAGTCACGTTCCAGGGGTATCACCTTCGGTCGGCTGCCGGGACCCGGAACGGGCTCCGCGCAACGCCCGTCGTGGCGGTCCGGCGCGCCGATCGACACGCCGTCGTCGCCTTCCGGCACTTCTGGCAGAACTTTCCGCGCGCGGTTGAAGTGGACGCCGGCGCGAAAGCGATGCACATTCGGTTCTTCCCGGGCCAGTTCGCCGACCTGCACGAGCTTCAGGGCGGCGAGCAGAAGACCCACGTCTGTTTTCTATCGGCCGGATCTGACGTGGTCAGCTCGATGCCGTTCGACTGGTGCCGGCAGCAGACGATCGCCTGCGTCGATCCTGCCTGGATCATCTCGTCGAACGCCGTGCCGCTGCTTGCGCCGCTCGACGCGAGGCACGCCCGCCTCGTCAGCGCGGCCGTCGATGGTTCCGACAGCTTCGTGCGCAAGCGCGAGATCATCGACCAGTACGGCTGGCGTCACTTTGGCGACGTGTACGGGGACCACGAGGCCGTTCGACAGCAGGATCCTCCGCTCGTCTCGCACTATAACAACCAGTACGACGTGGTCGGCGGCCTCGTGATGCAGTACCTGCGCACCGCCGATCCCCGCTGGTGGGTGCTGGCGGACGAGATGGCGGCGCACGTCATCGATGTCGACATCTACCACACCGATCGCGACAAGTCGGCGTACAACGGCGGCCTGTTCTGGCATACGTATCACTACGGGGACGCCGACACGGCGACGCACCGGACGTATCCGCGCAACAACGGCGGACACAGTCGTGGGGGCGGACCATCCGCCGATCACAACTACACCTACGGTCTGATGCTTCACCACTTCCTCACCGGAGATGAAGCGTCGCGCGGTAGCGTCGTCGGCCTCGGCAACTTCGTCATCAACACCGACGACGGCACGAGAACCGTTTTCAGATGGCTCGATCGGGGAGACACCGGGCGGGCCTCCGGTTCGGCTTCGGGCTACTACGGCCCGGGACGAGGCCCCGCGAACTCTCTGAACGCGCTCGTCGACGGATTCCGCCTGTCCGGCGATCCGAGGCTGATGAACAAGGCGGAGCAGTTGATTCGGCGCGTCATCCACCCTGCGGATGATTTCTCGAGACTCGATCTCGACAACCACGAACAGCGCTGGTTCTACACGATGTTCCTGCAGTCGCTTGCCAGGTTCATCCTGTTCAAACGCGAGCGAAACGAGCGGGACGAGATCTATCAGTACAGCCGGGCGAGCCTGCTGCACTATGCGCGCTGGATGTCGACGCACGCGTATCCGTACCTGGAGAGGCCGGAAAAGCTGCAGTTCCCGACCGAAACGTGGGCCGCGCAGGACATCCGCAAGAGCGATGTGTTTTTTGCGGCCGCGCACGAAGCCGCCGACGCCGACGAGCGCAGCGGTTTCATCGAACGCGGTGAGTTCTTCTTCAGGTATTCGGTCGAGACTCTCGCAGGCATGCCGACCCGTGCGTTCTGCCGCCCGGTCGCCGTTCTGATGTCGTCTGGCCTGTTTCGAACCTGGGAGCCAGCCCAGCCAAGGCCGGAAGTGTTGAGAACAAAGGACTTCGGGCCTCGTGTCATCTTCATCCCGCAGCGCAGGAAAGCCGAACAGCGTCTCAAGCAACTCGCCGCGATCGGCGCGGCGACGGTCGTGGTACTGGCGATTTTGTTGCTGTTCTAGCGGGGTTCCCCTCCGGTGTGGAGCGCCCGAGGATCGCGACGCTAGCGGCGGCAGACCAGCGCGGCTGAGGGCAGTTCGGTCGTCGCCTTCGCTTCGTGCATCAGCGTCCAGCCTGGGGGGCAACGGTAGTCGAGCTTCGACCGGATCAGGCGTGACTGCCGGTTGGCAAGCACGAACCAGTCACCCGGTGGGGCCTCGGCGATGTCCTGAGTCGCACCGGCGCGCACGGTGTAGTTCGAGGGCAGATACCAGTCCATCACGTGTCCGATGAACGGTACGTGGACGGTAGCCGGCCGGTCGCCGTTCTCGCGCTTCAGCCACTCGGATGCGTCGAGCAGGCCCTGCCCGAAGTAGTCGAACTCGAATCGCTGCCAGGCCGAATCGAGTGGACCCGCCAGCGGAGTGAAGTAGCCCGTCTGGTACGGGTGCATTCGGACCGCGGGAATCAGCGTCACCACAATCGCGGCAGCCGCCACGGCCGTGGTCACGCCGGCACCCAACCGCCAGTTGCGGGAGGGCCGCAGCGACCACCACTGTTCAACGCCCCACGCGATGACCAGCGTCAGTGGAGCGAACGCCTCGAGAAAATGTCTGACGCCGTCGTAGTTGCCCATACCGATGACGTGCTTGCCAATGGCGCACGAACCGAGGATCAACCAGAGCAGCGCAAACGACGGGACGCGCCTGATCGCCGCGCCAGCCCGGGCGGCGGACGCCGCGAGAAGAACCAGAAGGGGAGGCGGCGTGCTGATGAGGAACGTGTACGGCGCGTAGTACCAGGGCACCGCGTGCCCGCCATAGAACTGCCCGTTGAACCAGAGCACGGTGTGACCGATCCCGCTGCCGGCGTAGGCCTTCGGATTCAGGAAGAAGATCTGCAGCAGGACGGACCGGTGCCAGAACGCCGGGTTGGCGGCCTTGACGGTGAGAATCGCCACGGCGGCGGCCGCCAGGATCCCCCGGACCATCCCCGTCGGCCACGGCCGGCCGAGCAGTCGAAGGACGATCAGCCATGCGCCGATTGCTCCGACGAGCGCGTGTACGTTGGGCGCGCGACAGCTGTAGGCGAGCCCCAGCAACGCACCCAGCCTGATGTAGCTCCACCAGCGGCCCTGTTCGTCCTCAGCGCAGCGCCAGGCGGCCCAGGCTGCCCACAGAGACACTGCCGCCCCAGGCAGGTCGCTGATGTTGTTGTGCCAGTCGGGCCACAGCCGCGGCCACGCCATCCAGAGCAACATCGCCCAAATCGCACCCCGCGTGCCCAATGTGGCGCGTGACCACGTCAGCACTCCGGCGCCAAGGATGATCGCGAACAGCACGTTTGCCGCGTGCCAGGCCTGATTCACGGGAAGCAGGCCCGTGGCGTCGTGAAACAACCAGCGGCCGACCGCGGCAGCAAGCGACGGCAACGTGCCGTAGTGAAAGAAGTCTCGCGGGTCGTCGAGCGGCCGCGTCGCGCTCCAGTCGAGCAGCCACTGCCGCTGCGTTTCGCCAAACAGGAACCAATCCGGCTCGTCCCAGGTCACGCCGTAGGCAGAGTGCGTGAGCAGCAGAAACGCCACCCAGGCGCCGGCCGTCAGCCACATTACGTGATTCAGGCGCATGCGCCCCGACGGTGTCATCTCCGGCGTCCCGAGGCGGCGAGTTCTTCATAGACGCGCTCGACCCTGCGCATCCGTTCCGCAAACGAGAGCACAGTCTCAACGCGGTGCCTCGCGGCGGCCACGCGCGCGGCCGTGCCCGGTGCGTCGGAAAATGTCCGCTCGATGCCGGAGATGAGCGCGGCGGTGTCGTGCCTCGGCACGAGGAAGCCGTGCACCCCATCCTGCATGAGCTCGCCGGTGCCACCCACGTCGGTCGCCACCACCGGCGATTCGAGGGCCATCGCCTCGAGCACGGCGTTCGGTGTGCCCTCACGCTCGGAGGATTGCACGAAGACGTCGAATGCCGCGTGCAGGTCCGCGACGTCCGCCCGGTGCCCGGCGAGCCGCACGCCGTTTGCGAGGCCCTTCGCGGCGATCTGGGCCTCGAGCGAAGCGCGCAGGCTGCCCTCGCCGACGATGACGAGGACCGTGCCGGGGTGCCGCGTGCGTACGTCCGCGACGGCGTCGATCAGCAGGTCGAACCGTTTCTCGTCCTCGAGCCGGCCAACGGCGCCGACGACGAACGCGTCGGGCTCGATGCCAAGACCGGCCCGTACGGATGCGCGCTTCGAGCGATCCCGCTGGAACACGTCCGGGTCGATCCCGTTGTTGATGACGACCACGCGATCCGGGGACGATCCGGTGCGAACGAGTTCCGCCTTGATGGGATTCGAGACCGCGATCACCTTGGGGAAGGTTGCCAGCAGCCGCTTCTCGATCGCGTAGTAGATTCGCTCGTTTCGACTCCGCCCGGCGAATCCGTGCGCGGTGGCGAGCGGAATGACCTGATCCACCTTTGCCAGCGCCCACGCCAGGGCATCTGTCTTGTGGTCGTGCGAGTGGACGATGTGAAACTTGCGCTCGCGGATCAGCCGACGCAGCTGTCCCCAGATTCCCGGGTCGAACGAATGGCGCTCGAGGACCTCGACGTAATCCAGCCCCAGGGCGCGCGCGCGCCGATCGATCGAGAACACCGCGTCACGCGTGTCGCGGATGTAGCAGACGGTAATCAGGAAACGCGCCGTGTCCGTGCGCTTCGTGCCGTTGAGAATCGTCTTGTCGGGGCCGCCACCCGTCCCCCAGACGCTTCTGAGCTCCAGGACGCGTATGGGCTCGCTCATCGACGGTGATGCGGGGCGCGGGTGACCAGCGCGACGGCACGCGCGGCCTCGTACGTCACGCCGACGGCAAACGCGCGGAGCAGGGTCCCTATCGATCCGTCGTTCAACCTCGCCACCATGCGTGCGCTCCTGATCGAAATCAACGCCAGCAGCACGGCCGCCGAGATGCCCGCGACGACCTGGGCCGGACGGTATCCGAGCAATCCAGGAATGGCGGCGGCAAGGCCCGTGAGCGTCAGGACCGGCGTGACGATGCTTGGCAGGTCCCGGAGGTCGAACGGCCCGCGCAGGGATACGCGCAGGTTGTCGCGGCCCCGCCACCGCTCGGCACGAAAGAGGGCGGCGAGTGTCGGTGGATCGCCGTGATGGATGCTTCTGAACCGTTCGTCGGCGATGACCTTCATGCCGCAGGCACGGATGCGCCGGCACAGGTCCACGTCCTCGCACGCCTCGAGGCTCGTGTCGAAGCCTCCGAGGCGCTCGAAGACGTCCCGCCTGACGAGCATGTTACCGGAGCCCAGCCATCCTGTTTCGCCCGTACCCACAGTCTGGCCTCGCAGCGCTCCGTACATCCTCTGCACCCACGTCCCCTGGGGAGGGGGCAGGTACAATGCGCCGGCGGCCGCGACGTTCTCGTCGAGAAAAGATTCGGCGGCGGCGTCGAACCAGCCGGTGCCGAGCTCATGATCCGCGTCGATGAACGCGAGCAGCGATCCCGACGCCGAGGCGGCCGCGGTATTCCGGAGTTCTCCGACCGCGACATCGGGAACGCGCATGACCCGCGCGCCAGCGGCCGCCGCCACGGTCGGCGAGTCGTCGGTCGATCCGTTGTCCGCGACGACGATCTCCGGCGCTGCCGATCCCGGCGCCAGCGCACCGGAGATTGACGAAAGACACGCCCGCAGTCGCGTGGCATCGTTCTTCACGGGGATGACGACCGTGATCGACATCAGGCGGCCTGAACGCCATTCGACGTGGCTTCCAGCGCGGCGACCTCCTTCTGCGCGATGAGCGACAGGGCATTCGCCAGGCCGAAGAGATGCCACGTCATCTCGGAGTACTGCGCAGACAGGAAGATCGCGCACACGGCGTACACCGACAGGGCCCCGATCATGGCGTTGCCGAATATGCGGACGTCTCGTAGCTCCGGTCGCCGGCGAGACATTCGATGCGTCCGCCAGCAGGCCCAGAACGACCAGCCGAGATTCCCGGCGAAGAGGAGCAACCCCGGGTAGCCCAGCTCCGCGAGCACGCCGAACCAGGCGCTGTGGGTCTGCCGCTCCTGATCGACGTACATCTGGTTGGTGTTGTACGCGGGGAACGAGCTGCTGAACGCGAACAGGCCGACGCCGGTAAACGGCTTGGCGTTCGCCATATCCTGAGCCACTTGCCAGAAGTACAGCCGGCTCGCGGACGACTCCTCTCGGATGCCATCCTCGTCCACCGTGATCGTGTCCATGCGATCCCAGAACTCCTGCGGCATCAGATAGACAATGCCGCCGCTCAGAATCGCCATGACGACCAGCGCTCTGAGCTTCTTCTCGGACCGCATCGTCATGACGGCAATAAGCGTGAGCCCTCCGAGAAAGCCGCCGCGGGAGTAGGTGCTGATGCCCCTCAGCAACACGCCGATTCCCACGAACCGGAACATGTTCTTTTCCCATTTCCGCGGTGTCGTCTGGATCAGGGCGCCGATGAGGGGCAAGAGCATCATCATGCCCATGGCGACGCCGTTGTTGTCACCGAGAAATGTGTAGGGGTTGGTGTTCGGCGCGCCGGGCGCACGGACCAGATTCGCCCAGCCCTGTTTCGCCGCTTCGAATCCCAGAGACAGCGCTATCGTCACGAGCACGAGCCGGAACTTGTGCCGATCGTCCACGAGCACGACCATGAGGTACGTGATGACGACAATGCGCCAGAGCTGGTCGAAGAAAATCCACGAGCGGGTGGAAGCCTCCGACATGATTGTGCTGTGGAGCGCCTGCGCGAAAAACAGCCACAGCAGGATCGTGCCGGGATTCAGTTGTGGATTCGGGAGTTTGATCGCCGTTCGGATGATGATGTAGATCGCGACGATCAGGGAAATATGGAACTGGAAGAGTATGGGGTCGTGGACCCAGTACTCGGGCCGGAAGTACGCGTTCCAGATGTAGAACAGGAGGCCCTGGAACGGGCCCTGCGTGGAGAACACCGCGCCGGCAACGATGATGATTGCGACGAAGATCATTCGCAGCATGGCAGGTCCTACGCGCCGGTGGGGGCGGCGCGGTGCGCGGCGTAGAGCTCGAAGTAGCGTTCGATGGTGTGTTCGAGCCGGAAGTCAGCCCGGACCTTTGCCGCGCCCGCGTTTCCCAGGCTCCGCGCCAGGTCGGCATCGCGAAGCAGCCGGGTCAGGCACGCGGCAATGGCAGGGGCGTCGCCCCTGGGGGCCAGCAGGCCGTCGACACCGTCCCGGACCAGTTCCGGGTTCCCGCCGACCGCGGTCACGACCACCGGGCGCCCGGCAGCCATGGCCTCGAGCAGCGTGATGGAGGCCGCCTCGCTCACCGACGTGAGGGTAAATACGTCCACTACACGCAGAATATCGGCCACATCGCTGCGAACCCCCATAAAGAAGATGCGATCTGTGAGGCCGAGCCCCCGGACCTGCTGCTCGAGGTCCGGCCTGAGAGGGCCGTCGCCTGCCAGCAGCAGGTCTGCCTCGGGGACTGCACGCGCCACCTCCGCAAAGGCCGTCAGGAGGGTTCCGTGGTCCTTGACGGGGTGGAATCTGGCGATACAGGCGACGTACTTCCGCGCGGGGTCGAGTCCGAGCGCCCGTCGAGCCTCCTGGACGTCCCCGGCCGGGGCGTATTTCTCCGGGACGATGCCGTTGGGGATGACCTGGATGCGGCCTCTGCGGAAGCCGTCCTGGCGCGCCAGGGCATCAGCGCTGAACTGGCAGACGGCGTTCACTTCATCCGCCAGGCGGTCGAAGATCCACCGGTTCAGGATGCGTCGCTTCGCGGGCACGACGTCTGGATAGTGCCGGCCGTGTTCCGTGAAGATGACGTGGGGACGTGGCCGGCAGAATCGGGACGCCAGTGCGGAATAGAAGAAAGGCGTGTACTGGTGGGCGTGAACGACCTCGATCCGGAGCGCCGAGATGTCGCGCGCCATGCGGCGGGAGACCCCGAGATCGACCCCAGGTTTCCGTCCGTACGCTATTACTCTGACACCCTGTTTCTGCAGCTCTTCGCCGATGCTACCGATCGCGTCGAGGCAGAAGATCGTGGGCTCGATGCGATCGCGAAGGTGACGAATGGTGTCAGCGACGAGGACTTCCGCCCCGGCCACCTGCATCAGGTGGAGGACGAACCCCACCCTTATCTTTGAGCTCAACGTGCGTGTACCTGACTCAAGACCCGCCCTCGCCGCCCAACCATATCATCGGCATTTCCACACACTGGATCAGTGGGACATTTCCGTCATGGCGGTGGCCTCAGCCTTTCAGGGCACCGCTGAATCGAGCGAAATCAGGCCTGTTTCTAGCAAGGTCAGTATTGCGTGAGCTGGCACATGGCTTGCCCCTGGTAGGGCATCGCTGCTCCGGAGAAAGCTGTAATCATGAGCAAGGAAACAACCACTGTGAAGAACCAGGACCCGGGCCCGTCGGTCGACGATCGCAGAGTCAATCGTCGGCGTTTCATGACATCGTTTGCCGTGGGTGCGGGTCTCGCGCCGTTGGCTTCTGCGCTGGGCGGCAGGGCAACCGCGTTTGGAGGCCAGGCCGTCAACGACCTGTGCTTTGGGTCGACGGCGCCTATTACGCCCTCCGACCTCAGGTATCTGGGCGCGCTCAGGGTGCCCAACACGAATTCACGTCTCGATTACTCGAACGGATCGCTCTCAGGCCGCCGCGTCGGCAACGAGCTGCGCCTGTTCCTGACCGGTCACGTACTCATGGGCGCGCCGATCGCTGAACTGGCGGTCGACGTGGCGCCCAGCACCAACCAGCTGCAGGCGCCGCGCCTCCGCCTAGTCCGCAATTGGGGTGACGTCACGGGAGGCAGGCGGCTCTCATGGGATGCGTCCGGCGGTCTCCGTAACGTCTTCTATCCCGCCTCGATCCATTGGAGCGAGCGCAACCAGTTGCTGTACTGGACGTACTACGACACCTACAACGTTCTTCACCACAAGGACTTCTCGCTCGGCGCCTCGCGCCTCAACTCTGACGGCACGGCGACGTCGTACGGACCGTGGCGAACGTTTGGCGAGGGGAGATACGGGTCCTGGCGCACGATCAATCTCGCCGAGCATCCGATGGACGGCTCGATGCTGTGTGGATCGAAGATCCAGAGCGGCAACTCCATTTCTCCCTGGGGCCCGGACAT
>CAZJTG010000064.1:0-16523 GCA_964548865.1 uncultured Solibacteraceae bacterium | reverse complement strand
CGCGCCGGCGACCGCGGTCGCAAAATACCAGCGGAACAGCTCCGCGCCGAGCTCGGCGGGCGATGTCGGGATACAGAGCACCGGGCGGCCCGCAGCCTCGAGGGCTCGGACGACCGGCGCGGCCACGCCGTCGGGCGATGCCGACATGGACACGAACGCCCGATCGTCGGCGTAGGCGCTGGCATCACCGACCGGTTCGCCGACAATCGGCAGCACGCCGCGGCCATCCTTGCCGGTGCTTTCGGCGACGAGCTGCTCAATCCACGGCCCAAGCGCCATGAAATCCTCCGACAGGAGGAGCGGGAGCTTGTCCCGTCCATTGGCGGCGTGGTGGGCCATGAAGGCGCCCAGTCTCAGTCCCGGATTGTCCTCGGCGTCGCCCTGGCAGAGGTCGGCCATCCGCACCGCGCTTCGTCCAAGCGCCGCGACGTCCAGACCGAGGAGCGCCGCCGGCACGAGGCCGAACAGCGACAGCGCGGAGTACCGCCCGCCGATGTCCGGCGGGTTGATGAACGTGTCCCGATAGCGCCGGTCCACGGCCAACGATTCGAGCGCCGTCCCAGGGTCCGTCACGGCGACGAAGTGGTGGCCGGCCCGGCCGTCGAGCCGCGCCGACATGACGGAGAAGAAGTGCCGTTCGAGCGCCGTGACCTCGAGCGTGGATCCGCTCTTGCTGGCGACGATGAACAGCGTGCGGATGGGATCGAGGGCATCGGTCACGGCGCGAATCGCCCGCTCGTCGGTGGTGTCGAGGACGCCCAGCCGGCAGCCGTCGCGCCGGTCGCCGGGCACGTCGCGAAATACCTCGGCGCACAGGCTGCTGCCGCCCATGCCCACCAGGAAGACATCTGTGAGGCCGTCCACCCGGACTGCCCGGGCGAATTCCCCGAGGCGATCGACGTGATCCGCGACGGCGGCCGGCGCATCCAGCCACCCCAGGCGGCCGTTGATGGCCTCCTGCACGCCCTCTGGGGCGCGCGCGCCGACGAAAACAGTCGGATCGCGCCGCCAGATACGGCTGGCAATCTGTCCATATGCGAGCGCGGTCAGCAACCCGCTATAATTACAGCATGATCAACGTGACGGAAACGGCGGCTGAGAAGATTACCGAGCTCCTGGCTGAGGAGAACCGCCCGGGCGCAGGCCTGCGCGTTTTCGTGCAGGGCGGCGGTTGCTCGGGGTTCCAGTACGGGCTGATGATTGACGAGGGCGAGGGCGACCCCGAGTCCGACCAGACTTTCGAGGTCAACGGCGTCCGGCTCTATGTGGATCCGATCAGCCTTCGCTATCTGAAGGGCGCCGAAGTGGATTTCGTCGATAACACCATGGGCGGCGGCTTCACGATCAAGAACCCCAACGCGAAATCCACCTGCGGCTGCGGCTCCTCGTTTTCCGCCTGAGGTTCCAGGGCCGGTGGCCATTCCGTCCGCGACCGAGTTCGTCGAGCAACTCCGTCCCGCGGGCGGACGCCGTTCGGGCAAGCGCGACTTCATCGTCAACGTGTTTCTCCGTCAGGAGGGGCACCTCAGCGCCGAGCGGCTGGTCGAACTGATCAGGCGTGAGGACTCGCGGATCAGCCAGGCGACGATCTACCGCACGCTCCAGTGGATGGTGGACGCCGGCATCGCGCGCCGCGTCGATTTCGGCGGGGGGCGCTTCAGGTTCGAGCATTCCTACCGGCATCCCCGGCACTTTCATCTGATCTGCAAGTCGTGTGATCAGTCCTTCGAGTTCCTGAGCTCGGATATCGAGACGCTGGTCGAGGAAGTGGCGGCCGCCCGCCGGTTTGTCCCGCGCCAGAGCGTGCTCCAGATCTACGGCACCTGCGAGGCCTGCAGCACGGGCCAGTCCGCTTCGCCGCCCCCGGTGCCGACCGATACCGTGTTTGCCCGGGACGCGTTGCGCATGGCAATCGCCACCGAGCGCAGCGGCCGCGAGTTCTACACCCGGGCCGCCCAGATGACCCGCGATGCCCGTGGCCGTCGCGTGTTCCAGAAGCTCGCCACCGAGGAGGAGGATCATTTCGGGCGGCTCGAGTCCCGCTACAAGGAGCTGCTCTCGCAGAATCCAGGGCTCGAGGCGCAGCCGGCGTTCCTGTTCTTCAAGGGCGCCGCCAACGGATTGTTCGCCGCGGGGACCGAGGAACTGAAGAAGGGCGTGGACGATCGGCAGGCGCTCCTCATCGGCATTCGCTGCGAGCGCGGATCGCACAGGTTCTTCAAGAAATACGGCGAGCGCTTCGAGGAATCCGAGGGCAAGCGCATCTTCCTGGAATTCGCCGACGAGGAGCGCGAGCATCTCGATCTTCTGATCCGCGAATACAAGTCGCTGCTGTCACGTCGCCCCGGCCCCGCGAAGACGTCCCGGCGTCGGTCGGCGTGATCGACCTGCACCTGCATACGACGGCCTCCGACGGCCGATCCACGCCCGAAGAGCTCGTGCGCCGGGCCGCGGCCGCCGGCATCACGACGCTGGCGGTGACGGACCACGACACGACGGCGGGTGTGGCGCCGGCGCGCGCGGCCGCGACGGCCCTCGGCATCACCGTCATCACCGGCATCGAGATCACGTCCGTGCACGCCGGCAAGGACGTCCATGTGCTGGGGTACTTCATCGATGAGTCCGACGAGAACCTCGTCAGCTTCCTGGCGGCGCAGCGGGCGGACCGCCGGCGGCGGATCGAAGCCATGCTCGAGCGTCTCGGCCAGCTCGGAATCGAACTCGACAGGCCCGCGCTGATGAGTCAGGCCGACGGCAAGGGCAAGGCGATCGGCCGTCCGGTCATCGCGCGCGCGCTCATTGAAGGCGGCCACGCCCGGGACATGGCTGACGCCTTCGATCGGTTTCTCTCGCCCGACCGCCCGGCGTTTGTGGCGCGGCAGGGCGCCTCGCCCGCGGAGGTCACCGGCATCATTCGCGCCGCGGGCGGCGTGTCGTCGTTTGCTCACCCGCTGAAACTGGGCGTCGACGATCTGCTTCGCGGCCTGGCCGGCGCGGGCCTCGACGCCGTCGAGGTGTTCCATCCCGATCACGACGAACGGGCCCGCGCGCGTTATCAACAACTGGCGGCGGACTGCGGGTTGCTCGTGAGCGGCGGTTCCGACGATCACGGTCCGGGCGCCGACCGTCCGGACACGCTCGGCGTCGTGACGTGCCCGCTGCCGGCCTTCGAAGCCCTGGCCGCTCGCGCGCGGGCGCGCCGTTCCTGACCCAGTGTCTCCGCTGATCGAACTCCAGGGCATCGTCAAGGCGTACGCCGCGCTGCGGCCGCTTCGCATTCAGTCGCTCGCCGCGGGCCGGGCCGACTGCCTGGTGCTGCGCGGCTTCGATGAGGGCGCGGCCGAGATGTTCATCCACCTCGTCACGGGCGCGTCCCTGCCCGATGAGGGCACCGTGCGCATCGGCGGCCTGCCCACCAGCGAGATTGCGACCGACACCGAGTGGCTGTCCTCCCTCGACCGATTCGGCATCGTCACGCATCGCGCGGTGCTGATCGACAAACTGAGCACGGCGTCGAATCTGGCGCTGCCGCTGACCGTGTCGATCGACCCGGTGCCCGCGGACGTGCTGGTGCGTGTCGGCGCACTGGCGCGCGATGTCGGCCTCGAGGGCGCGGCGCTCGAGCGTCAGGTGGGGACGCTCTCGGAAGAGGAGCGGGTGCGCCTGCACCTCGCGAGGGCCGTGGCGAACGGCCCGGAACTGGTGTTGCTCGAGCATCCGACGGCGCGGCTGGCTGGCGACCGCGACGCGTCCGAACGCTTCGGCCGGACGCTGGCGGATCTCACGCGGGCGCGCAACGTCGGCTGGATCGCGCTGACCGAAGACGAGGCCTTTGCGGCAGCCGCGGGCGGCACGGTGCTGGAACTGAATCCGACGACAGGACAGGTGGCCGCGCCCGGACGCGGCTGGCGCAGGTGGTTGTGACTAATTCCGGCTAATCACGCCGCAGGCCACGCGCGGGCCGCCGCTCAGGCCTGACTTGGACTCGCCGGTCACGCCTTGATCGGGATTGGCATGAATGATGATGGCCGAGCCGTCGGCGTCAAAGAGCGATAGCGGCCCGTCTCCGAGCGTGACGCGACTGGTGAGCGTCTTGAGCGTGGCCCGGCCGGCGGCGTTCGCCACCAGGTTTGGCAGGTCGCCCATATGAAAAGGATGGTTCGTGTCGGGATCGCCGACGCCGTTCGGACCGGGATCGAAGTGGCCGCCCGCGCTCGTGAAGCCGGGCGCCTCGCACTTGCCGACCGCATGCAGGTGCAGGCCGTGCGCGCCGGGCTTGAGTCCGCTGACGGTCACGGTGATTTCAACGGCCTTCGTGCCGGTCATGAACTTCATGTCACGGTCGCCGGCGGTCTGCGCGTTGACCTCCCGCAGTTCGGCTGTGCCGGCGATCCCGTCGCCCGTGATCGTGGCCCGCGCGCGCGCCTCCTGAGGCGGTGCGGCGGACAGGGACAGGACCAGTGCGGAAGAGAACGCGAACGCGACACCGGCGGAGGCACGGCGTGACATGATCATGAGAACCTCACGTGCGATTCTAGACTATTCGTCATGATCAATCGCCTCGTGCTCTACGACATCGACGGTACGCTCATCACGACGGGCCGGGCGGGTGTCCGTGGAATGAACGCTGCTTTTGCGCGCCTTCACGGCAGGGAGGCCGCCCTTGCCGGCGTGAACCTGGCGGGCCGGACCGATCGTGCCATCGTGACCGAGGTCTTCGGGCGGCTCGGTCTCGAGTCCGGCGAGACCGAGATGGTGGCCCTGCGAGACGCCTATCTCGAGCACCTGCGCGAGGAGATCCGAAGGCCGGTGCCCGACAGCGGCGTGCTGCCCGGTGTCGTCCGGTCGCTCGACACGCTCGAGGTCAGGCCGGACGTCGGCATCGGCCTGCTCACCGGGAACTTCGCCCGCGGCGCCGAGATCAAGCTGGAGCACTTCGGATTGTGGCGGCGGTTTCGCTTCGGCGCGTTTGGCGACGCGCACGCGGATCGGCGGCAGCTCGTGCCCCTCGCGATCGGGGAAGCCATGCGGGCGACCGGCGCGGACGTTCCGGCGTCGAGGGTGGTTGTCATCGGCGACACGCCGCTCGATGTGGATTGCGCTCACGCGCACGGCGCCGTGGCGGTCGCCGTGGCCACGGGCCCGTTCAGCACGACGGCGCTGGCGGCGACCGGGGCCGACCTCGTGCTGGAATCGCTGGCCGACGTCGAGGCGCTCGTCGATCTCGTCAACCGGCTCGACTGAACCCGTATCATGGACGTGAGCGCCGACCATGCATCGTGATTCTCTCCGTGTCGTCGCCGGCATCATGCTCGCGGGTGGTCTTGTCTCGACGTCGCCACCCGTGTCCCAGACTCAGGGCGGGCCGATGTCGATGGCCGGCACGTTCAGTTTCCGGGACCTCGAAGAAGTGGGTGCGTTCCGCATGCCGGCCGAAGGGGCCGAGACCACCTTCGAACTACCCGGAATCGCAGGCCGCGTGGTCAACGGGGAGCAGCGCATTTTCGTGTACGCGCGTGGCCTGGTCGAGCTCAGACCGCCGGACACGCTGGCGCCGTTCGCGCAATACGAACAGGCGCCGCGGGCGACGCTGCGGCGGCGGTGGACCGGCGTCTGGGGGGACCTGCGGAAGAGCTGGACCCGCGACGGCGTGCTCCAGCCATCGATCCCGAATCTCGCGCAGGGCGAGATGTACTTCGACGAAGTCAGGCAGTGGCTCCTGTTCACCTATTACGACTCCTACAATGCCGGGGCGCAGCCGCACTGGAACCTCGCGGCCGTGAGGCTCGATCCTGAAATCGCGCGCTTCGGGCCGTGGCGCGTCCGCGTCAGGGTCGGCAACGGCTGGGCGTACGGTGCGGAGCGCTCGTACTATCTGCAGGACGACCCGCGCGACGGATCTCTGCTCACCGGATCGACGATCGTTTCGAACAATCGGCCCTATCCCTGGGGACCCAGCCTCGCGCGGATTCCTGTGTGGCCGACGGCGGAGACTCCCTCGGGCTACCGCGCGCGCGATCTCGAGGCGGACAAGGTGTATGTGGATCATCCGATCAGCGGATTCCGCAACGGCGTGCCGGAGGGCACCTGGACGACGTTCAAGCGGCGTCACAATATCGTCCCCTTCGAGGCGTCGGAGGGCGCGGAAACGGCCGACCCGGCCAAGAACGGCGGCGTCAGTTCCTGGCAACAGCGCGATCGGATCGGCGGATTCGCGGCGATCTCGAACGGGCAGAAGGACGCCGTGTTCTTCTTTGCGGAACTCACGGGCACGTCCGGCGTGCCGGTGTCGGATCCGGCCAACTGCAAGCACGGTCACACCTGGTACAACAATCCGGGAGCGGGCCGGAGGGACTCGCACGGTTGCGCCGACCCGCTGGGGAATACGGGCCCGACCTACACCGATCGGCTGCTCGGTGTGTACACGTACCGGCGTGAGGATCTCGACCGCGTCGCGGCGGGACGTCTGGCGCCCCATCGCGTGGATCCGGTCGAGTTCGTCGATCTCACCGCGCGAGGCGTCGCGCTGACGCCGAGCGGGATGTCCGACCCTGGGAACTTCTCCTGCTGTTACATCAACCGTCAGACGCGCATGGTGTATGGCATGTCGAACCGCGTAGAAGGGCAGGCCCCGAACATCGGCGATCGCAGGAGCGTCGTCTGGGTGTGGCGGTACCCAGCAGCGAGAACGTCAGCGTCGCGCTGACGGCCCCGCGTCCGACTGGGTGCGCGAGAGTGGCGGAAGCCTGAGGGAGTCGAACCCTCCCTTCCCGCGTTGGCGGGAAGCGGCCGGTTTTGAAGACCGGGAGGGCCACCGGACCCCAGTGGCTTCCACAAGACAAAGGGCAAAGGGCAAAGAAAAAGGCCGATCGGCCACTGACGCCTGCCGTCGTCGTCCGTACGAGACTACTCGAGGAGCCGGACTTCGGCCGCGCGCGGACCCTTCGGGGAGTCTTCCGTGGTGAATTCGACCCGCTGCCCCTCGCGAAGCAGCTCGAACACGGACTGCCGCACGGACGAGCGGTGGAAGAAGTGTTCGATGCCACTTTCATCGCGAATGAACCCGAAACCCTTGTCGATCAGCAGTCGTGCAATCGTGCCGGTGGGCATGACCGAATCCTTTTCGTCGTTCCGGATGGGCTCCGCCGCCCGGAATGTCCATGTGCTGGCAGTCAAAAGTCAGTCTAGGCGGTGGCCTTTTGGCAAGTCAAGGCGGCGAGGGGAAGTGGTTATACTCCGGCCACCTTGCCGATCAAGACCGTCCTGCTCGTCATCATCGCCGCGCTGTCTGTGCTGTTCATCGCGGGATGGAGACGGGCGGCGTTGTCGCGGGAGCGCAGCGGCACGTCGCGGAGCCCCGGACGACCGTCACCGGTTCAATTGGCCATCGGGTTCGTCACCAATTTTTTCGACACGCTCGGCATCGGCTCGTTTGCCACCACGACCGCGGTCTACAAACTGCTCCGCACGGTCTCCGACGAGCGGATCGTCGGCACCCTGCTCATCGGCCATTCGCTGCCGGTGGTCGTGCAGGCGTTCATCTTCCTCGTCGCCGTGCCGGTTGATCCCGCCGTGCTGGCAGCGCTCGTGGCGGTGTCCGTGCTCGGCAGCTGGATCGGATCGGGGGTTGCGTCGAAGCTGCCACGCCGCCCGATTCAGATCTTCATGGGCACGGGGTTGCTCACGGCCGCGACGTTCATGTTCATGAGCCAGGTTGGCGTGTTTCCGGCCGGAGGCGTGGCGCTCACGCTCACGTCGTGGAAGCTCGCGTTCGCCCTGGCCGTCAATTTTCTTCTCGGCGGATTGCTGACGCTGGGAATTGGCAGCTACGCCCCGTCGCTGATTCTCTTCAGCCTGCTCGGCATGGACCCTCGCGCGGCCTTCCCGATCATGATGAGTTCGGGCGCGATGATGGCGATGGTCGGCGGACTGCGTTTCATGAAAGCCGGCCGCTTCGATTCACGCGCGGCGCTGGGCCTGACGCTCGGAGGCATCCCTGCCGTGCTCCTGGCCGGCCTCCTGGTGCGATCCCTGCCTCTCGATGTGCTTCGCTGGGTCGTCGTTGCTGTCGTCGTTTACGCGGCGACCATGATGCTGCGATCGGCGTTCACCGAACGGCCGCCGGCGGTGGCCGAGCGCCCCTGACCTCGGGCCCCTGGGGTATAATCCTGAGTTCGTTCGTCCCATCCGTTTTTCAGTGGGCCAGTAGCGCAGTTGGGAGCGCGCATGAATGGCATTCATGAGGTCACCGGTCGATCCCGGTCTGGTCCACCACTTCTTTTCTTGATCGGCGGGGACCCCATGCACCCCGCCTGGCGCCTTCCGCTCCGCTCACACGTCGCTGTTCGCTCCGCGTCGGCGCTGTTGACTCCAACGAGAACGCGCTAATCTCTAGCCTGTCTCCATGAGCGACATCCAGAGCCGGCGGAGCAGCATGCCGCTCGGTCGTCCGATCGCCGCGCTCCTCGTGCTCGGCTCGCTCGGTGCGGTCCAGCCCCTACCTCTGGCGCAGTCACCCGGCACCGGGCCCTCGGCCCTGCCGGCGGTCGCGCCCACCAGTGCGCAGGCGCGGCGCCAGGCATGGGAGCAGCACCAGAAGATGGAACGCGAATCACCGTTCGCCGCCATGAAATGGCGCGCGGTCGGCCCGCGCCTGCAGGGCGGACGCATCGAAACCGTCGCGGTGGCGCCCGGCCGCACCTCGACGATTTACGCCGGGGCCGGCACTGGCGGCGTTTGGAAATCGATCAACAACGGCATCACCTGGACGCCCATCTTCGACAAGGAGGCCTCGTCCACGATCGGCGCCGTGGCGGTGGCGCCGTCCGACCCGAACATCGTCTGGGTCGGCACGGGCGAAGTGCTGATGGCGCGCAGTTCCTACGCCGGCACCGGCGTCTACAAGTCCACGGATGCCGGCGCGCACTGGACGCACATGGGCCTGCCGGAGTCCCACCACATCGCGCAGGTGCTGATCCACCCGAAGGACCCCAACCGTGTCTGGGTTGCGGTGATCGGGCGCCAGTACTCCGAGAACGACGAGCGCGGCATCTTTCGCACGTCGGACGGCGGCAAGACGTGGCAGCGCACGTTGTTCGTGAACGGCAGGACAGGCGCCATTGATCTCGTGCTCGATCCGTCGAATTCCGACGTGCTCTATGCGTCGATGTGGGATCGCTCGCGGAAAGCCTGGGGGCACACGCCGAACGGACCGGGCAGCGGGGCGTACAAGAGCACGGACGGCGGCGCCACGTGGACGCTCATCGGCAGCGGTCTTCCGTCGGGCGCGGCCATCGGGCGCATCGGTCTCGCCATCGCCCGCTCGAACCCCAGGGTCATATACGCGCTCGTGGACAACTACGGGCCTCCGCCATCACCGCCGGCTGCCGGGCGCGGCCGTGGGGGAGCGGCGGCGCCCGATCGCATCGGCGGCGAGGTGTATCGGTCCGACGACGCGGGCGTGTCGTGGCGCAAGGTGAACACCGACGCGGTGGCGACCGGCTGGGACTTCTGCCTGATTCAGGTGGCGCCCGACAACGAGAACATCGTCTATCTGCCCAACAACCGGTTCATGGTGTCGGAGAACGGCGGCCGGACGTATCGCCAGATTCAGGGCACGCTCGTCCACCTGCTGCCGCACGGATCGACCGTGCTGCACCTGGATCACCACGATCTGTGGATCAACCCGAACGACGGCAACCACATGCTCTTGGGCAACGACGGCGGCCTGCATCTGAGCTACGACCGCGGCGCGTCATGGCTGCATCTCAACAACATCCCGATTGGGGAGTTCTATGCCGTGACCGTGGACATGGACACGCCCTACAACATCTACGGGGGCACCCAGGACAACGCGGCGCTCGTGGGGTCGTCGGCCCAGACGATCGCCGACGATCGCGGCGACCAGTGGACGCATATCTACCTCGATCAGTGGGGCGGCGGCGATTCGTACTTCACCTATCGCGACCCCACCGACCGGGACGTCATGTACTACGAGCACCAGTTCGGCGACCTGCGGCGCAAGCGGATGTCTACGGGTCGGACTGAGTCGATCGCGCCCAGGGCGCCGCGCGGCCAGCCGGCCTACCGCACCAACTGGATGACGCCGTTCTTCTTCTCGGCGCACGAGCCGCGCACGCTGTACTACGCCGCAGAGCGTCTGTTTCGATCGCCGGACCGGGGCGATACCTGGATCGCGATCAGTCCGGATCTCACCAGCGCGCCGGCAGTCCAGGGCAACGTGCCGTGGGGCACGCTCACCAGCGTCTCCGAGTCGCCGCGCCGCCCGGATCTCATCTACACCGGCGCCGACGACGGGCGGTTGCACGTGACGCGCGATGGCGGCAAGACCTGGGCGCGCATCGGCGACCGTCTGCCGGAGCGATGGGTCACGCGCGTCCTGGCCTCGCGGCACGACGATGCCACGGTGTTCGTTTCGCTCTCGGGCTATCGCTACGACGAGTTCGCCGCGTACGTGTACGTGTCGCGTGACTACGGCCAGACGTGGACGTCGCTCTCCGGCACTCTTCCAGCCGAGCCCATCAACGTCGTGGGCGAAGATCCCAAGGATGCGCGCATCCTGTATGTGGGCACTGACAGCGGCGTGTATGCGTCAGCGGATCGGGGCCGGACGTGGCAGTCGCTCTGCGCCGGCCTGCCGACCATCCCGGTCTACGACCTCGTCGTGCATCCCAGGGAGAGCGAGCTGGTGATCGGCACGCACGGCCGCAGCGTGTTCGTGGCGGACGTCGGCGCGATTCGCGCGGCGGCCGGGACGCCGACTACTTCCCGCCGCCCGCCATCCGGCGAGTGATCCATTGGGCCTGACACCCGGCACTCGCCTCGGCGCTCATGCGCTGCACGCGCGCAAGATGACCGCCTGCTTCAGGCCTCCACGGCGTCCCGGCTGGCCGAGAAGCCCGTGCTGTTGTGGGTTCGACCGCGAAGCTGGCCACGGCCAGGGCAAACCGCTCAACCTGCGCCTGCGCGACGCCGTGGACCAGCGGGCGTTTCCGATGTGGCAACTGGGGATGGAGTAGTGCGGTAAGGAGTAGAATCCGGCGCGTATGGCGCTCCGCGCCCTGGAGTGGCTGGCGGGCTCGGCCGGACCTCCGACGACGCGAACCGACTTCGAGCCCGGCGCGTTGACGCAGCCCGGTCGGGGTGCGAGCGCGGGCCTGCCGGTCGCCTACGTCCTGCCGATCGAAAGCCTGCCGACCATCAAGTCAGCCGGGCGCGCCGTAATCGACTGCGGCGCCAAGCGCCCGAACCGGGCGCTGTCGTCCCTCGCGCTGGGCCGGACGGGAGTACCCGTCATCACCGCCAGGTATACCCACGCCGGCCAAGCCGCCCGGAGCGTGAAGACCCTGCTCGCGAACGCCGTCCGGAGCGGCGATCGCAATGCCTATGTCATCGGCGTTCCCGCCGAACTGTTCGCCGAGTTGTGGGTGCAGCATCAGGAAGGCGGCTCGAACCGGACTGCCGGGGATTCCGGCAGCCGCCTGCTCCAGCTCCTGCCACCGCGCGCCGTGCCGAAGGCGCTGGCGGATCGGTACGTCGGTGAATCATCCGAAGCCGAACTCGTGCGCCAGCTCATCCTGCGCGCCGCCGAGCGCGACGATCCGATGCTCGTCTCGGGCGAAGCGGGCACGGGCAAGGAACTCGTCGCTCGCGCGATTCACGAATACAGCCGGCGGCGGTCTGGCCCGTTCGCGACGGTCAACTGCGGCGCCATTCCGGCCAACCTGTTCGAGTCGGAACTGTTCGGCCACGAGCGGGGGGCCGTGCCCGGAGCGCGGAGAAGGAAGATCGGCTTCTGGCAGGTGGCCAGTCGAGGCACGTTGTTCCTCGACGACGTCGGCCAGCTTCCGCCGCGCCTGCAGGCCAGGATTCTGGCCGCGCTCCGGGATCGCGTCATCCAGCCCGTCGGCGCGGACGACGAGGTGCGCGTGGATACGCGGGTGATTGCGGCCGCGCACGGCGATCTCTCCCTGCTGGTCGAGAACCGTCAGTTCCGCGACGACCTCTACTACAGCCTGCGTTCGCTGCACATCCAGTTGCCGGCGCTTCGCGACCATCCGGAGGATGTGACGGCCCTCGCGCAGCACTTCTGGCGAACACTCACAGGCGACGCAGCTGCGGAGGTGCCCCGCCAGGTTCTGGAGGAGCTGAGGTCCTATCGCTGGCCGGGCAACGCCCGCGAGTTGCGTGCGGCGCTGTCGAGCCTCCTCTCGCTCTTCGGCGGCAAGTCCCTGACGCGCGAGCACGTTCGCGCGGCGTTCGCGCTCGACGGTCGGACGGGTCGCGTTTCGGCTGAGCACCTGGGATCAATCGGTCGTGACACGCACCGCTTGGAATGCATCAGGCATCTGCGGGCCACCGACGAGGCCATCCGGGCGGTTGGCGTGGCGATGCGACCGCTCGCGGGCGGACGACGCCTCGACCGGCCGGCGCTCCGCGCGCTCGCTGAGGTCGTCGACCATCGGCTCGAGGAGATCGACGCGCTCACGCGGCGACCGGCCCTGTTCCATGGTGACGTGGCGCTCGACCTCGTCAGTCGCATGTTCGATCGGCTGATCGACGTGCGGCGAAAGCTCGAGAATGGCGCGGCGGAGGCGCGCGCCTGCTGGCGGCGGGAGGGCGTGGCGGATCTCAGGCTAGCAACGCAGGCGATCCTGGCCGAGCTGCGCCGACTGCAGGGCACGGACTGATGGTGGAATTGCAGACGCGCTTTCTCTGTCCTGTCTTCTTCCAGTGGGGAGGGACGGCGCCCGCCACCGCGGCGCTCGAAGCTCTGCGCCTCCCGGGGCGGTCGTTCGCGATCTGGGAGCGGGCCCAGGCTCCCGCGTCATACCGCGAGGACCTGCTGTCGCACGTGGACAGCTTCCTGTTCCCGGAGGCCGAGCCCGGCTACGTCAGAGTGACGAACGCGGCCGCCAACAGCCTGCTGCCCCCGGGCGCGCGCGCGCTCCTCGGCCAGGATCAGTCCCTTGCAGTCGGTCTGGCTCGCGGCGCCGGGATCGAGCTGTACCTCTCGACGCGCGGCGTCGGCGTGCTGTCAATCGCTCTCGCACCTGCCGGCCAGCTCAGTCAGGCCGCCGCGCTGTCCTTCAACTACCGACTGGCGCGGGCGAGCACGCTCTCGCCCGCGGCGATTGTCGTGCCTCACCCTGCGGACGACGGGCCGCGATGGGCGCGGTTGTCGGCTGAGGAGCGCGCGGGCGTGCCGACGGCGCCGGGCCCGGACGCCCCGGCCGCCGATCGAATTGGCCGGCCGGGCGGCACCTTCACGCCGATGGAGCTCGTCGACGAACTCCTGCGCCCGCTCCAGCGCTTCAAGCTTCAGCTCATCCAGCGCGGCCTGTCCGTCTATTCGGTTGTGAGATTCAGCGCCGGGACGGATCTCGACGACCCATCGACCAGGCCGGAGGCTGGCTCACTGCTGTCCAGGCTGGCGCAAGTCGAGGCCGAGTCGCACCCGGGGCCCGCCGCCGGCGAGATCCCGATGGCGCACGCCAAACTCAACCGGTGCCACTGGGCTGCTGTCGGGCTCCTCGGCGCGGCGCACGTGGTGGCCGATCAGGCCCCGGTCGCCGATGGGATTCCGCATCCCTTCAACGACGAGCGCGCGCTCCGCGTGCGCGATCGGTACTTCATTCCGTACCTTGTAGCGCTCATTCAGCGGCTGTACCTCCAGCGGAGCATCTCCGACGCCGGCGCGATCGTGGCCGACGCCGACGCGGGACGCTTCAGGCGGCTCCGCACCGCGCTGCTCGAGTTCGGCATCGGCGGCCAGTTCAGCCAGGTCAGCAGCCGGGAGGCCATGCACCAGTTCTACCTGGTGGCCCGACGAGGGCTTCACGTGCCGGAAGCCTGGCAGGACGCACGTCAGGCCGTGGCCGATCTCGACGCGGCGTGGGCCGAGAACCGCGAGCGCGGCCTGGCCGACAAGGTCGCCGAGAACGTCACCGAGATCACCCGCGTGCAGCGCATCGTCCACGCCATCGAGTACCTCGTCGCTTCGGTGTACTTCGCCGAGCTGTGGCACATGTTTGCGGGCGAGAATCCGGTGCTCTACGAATCCGTCCGGCACGCACTCAGCGGGTTCGTGCCGGAATCCCGGTTCCCGTCCGAGGGGATGTTCGTCGGCCTTGGCGCGCTCGCCTGGAGCGCGGTCGGGCTCGCGGCGGTCGCGGCGTTCAATCGCTGGGTGGTGAAGCGTCCCTGATGGCGACCGCCCGGGCGATCAACTGGTCCCGGTTCGGGGTCGCGATCTCGTCAGCCGCTCCGGCCGTCGCGGAGCTGGCGTCGACGAACCAGGTTCGGAGATCCTGCGTGATCCGGCCGAGCGGTGGGCCTGAAACGCCGATAGCCTGATCGAGTCCCTTGATCAGGTCTTTGAACCTCTCCACGACGAGCTTCCGGCGTTTGATCGTCGGGTACCGAGCGTAGATCGCGAGCAGCATGAGGTCGATCTCGGCGACGGGCGCGATCGGCCCGCTCTCCGGTCCCCGGCAGGCCAGCGTGTCGGCAAAGCCGTGCAGCATGAGCAGGGGGAAATCGAGCGCGCGCCCGTCCGCGTCCGGGTCGACGTACGGCGCGAGAAACCGATCTTCGTCCGGCGGCAGCTCGCCGGCCGCGAGGCTCTGCCGCAGCGAGGCGAGCCGCTTCGGCTCGAGGTACCGGGAAACCAGCGTGTGGTGCGTGTGATGCCACCGGATCAACCGGTCAATCGTGGCGCGCGGTTCGGGCTCGGGGAAGAGTCGGTCGAGGTGGCCGGCAACGAGCTGCAGGCCGTAAATCTCATGACCGATGAACTGGGTCCTGCCACGGCTGCCCTGACCACGCGTCGCGGGCTTGCCGACGTCGTGGAGGAGCGCCGTCCACTTGAGCAGCAACCGCGCGCGGTCGTCGAGCGCGCGGGCGACGACCGCGCGCACGTCGTCCAGCGCCGCGTCGAGGCCCTCGAGCACCGGCCGTGCGGGCGCGGCCCCATCGCGCCTCGGCGGCAGCGTGAGGCCCTGGGCGCGAAGGGCGGCCTCGGTCCGCTCGCACAGCGCCGACGGGTCGCGGAATCCCGAAAGTGGATCGACCAGCAGTTCCTCGACGTACGCGAGGACGAGCAGGGTGTGATCGAAGACGTCGAGGTGGTGCTGCAGGCTCTGCAACACGCCGCGCGTGCCGGCAAGCGGCGCGAGCGCCTTCTGACCGTCGGTCCGGTCCATCATGTACTTCACGCGGCCGGGCGCGCCAGGTGCGGCCAGCCAGTGCTGGTTGATCAGCAGCCGATGGTCGAGCGGCGAACGATCGCGCTCGAACGGCTCCAGGCCGACGATGACACTGAGGACATCTTCGAGGAGCCACGCCATGGCCACGACGAGCCGGAAGTTGTAAGCCAGCTCCGGCGCCGAGCCTGCGTACCGAAGCGTCTTGAGCGTCGTGAGGTACAGCACCGCGAGGTAGTCCCGTCGGTCGGGGCTGCCGAGCGAGTAGCGCAACGCCTGGCGGCGAATGTCGGCGATACAGCGCGCGATCCGCAGGACCGACGCCGAGGTCGCGCCGAGCCCATCGGCCAGCGCCGCCACCGGTTCGAGGCTGCCCTCGCTCGCGGTCATGTGATCGAGCATGTGCGTTTCGAACGCGAACGCGGCGTTCTCGAAATCGCGGGCGTCGGCCGACAGGCGCAGGCACCAGATGCGGAGGTACACCTCGAGCTTGGCAAAATCGAACAGCGTCGGCGCGACGCCGGTCTCGCCGAAGTCGAGCAGCCACACGTCGTCTCGATCCGCGAGGATGTTGCGCGGGTGGAGGTCGCCGTGCACGAGCGAGAACCGGACGGGCAGGCGAGCCAGCCGATGCAGAAGGCCGTCGCCGTCCTTGCCGAGCAGGTGCCGGGACAGGTGGGCCTCTCTGATGAACGACACGTCCCACGCCAGGGCACCTGCGAACTGAATGCGGTCCGCGCGCGAAGTCAGGTCGAACTTGCCGAACAGCAACAGCCGGTCCGAGTCGTCGGTGGCCAGCATGTCAGACCAGTCGCCGAGCGGCCGGGTGTCGCTGCCCGAGTACCACGTCGAGAGAATGGAAAAGAGCCGCGCGAGGATGGCCTCACAGCGCTCGATGTCCGACGTGCCCTGCGCCATGATCTCGAATGGTTCGGCCTGCATCAGCTCGCCGCCGAGGAACGACCCGATGACGGTGGCCTGGGAGGCGTCGGGCGCGGCGGCCCCGGCCACCCGCGTCGTCAGGAACGCCTCGCTTCGGGCCATGAAGGGGTGGACGCGGTCCCGGAGGAAACACTGGAACCGGTCCCACTCCTCACGTACCTTGCGGTCCGCGCCGGTCTTGACGAGCAGATACGATCCCCAGGCCTCGCTCACGACGCCGGTCACGTGGGCGGCGGCGAGGCGGGGATTGTCGAGGCGCGGCTCACGAAGCTTCGGGCGGAAGACCAGCACCTGGCTGCCTGACTTGCCCGAGGTGAAGCGCTTCAGCGCGACGACCTCCGAGTAGCGCTGCCAGGC
>CAZJTG010000063.1:0-16530 GCA_964548865.1 uncultured Solibacteraceae bacterium | reverse complement strand
CAGCCCGCCCGTCTCGTCCTGCAGCGCGCGCGTCCGCATCATGTGATCGACGCGCTCCTCCATCGTTTCGATGTGGCCGTAGAGCATCGTCACGTTCGACCGCATGCCGAGACGATGCGCGATCCGGTGGATCGACAGGTAGCGATCGGCATCGGCCTTGTCGTGACAGATCTTCCTCCGCACGCGTTCGGCAAAGATCTCGGCGCCGCCGCCCGGCAGCGAGTCGAGGCCCGCGGCCATGAGTGCGCGGAGGACGGCCTCGTCCGTCATTCCGTACGTCTCGGAGAAGAACGCGATCTCGATCGCGGTGAAGCACTTCAGGTGAATGCCCGGCCGGATCGCCTTCAACCCGCGAAGCAGATCCGTGTAGTACGAAAACGGCAGATCGGGGTGCAGGCCGTTCACGACGTGGACTTCGGTGAGCGGCTGACTGGCGCGCGCCCGCAGCTTGTCGAGGACCTGCTCGAGCGACATCGTGTACGCGTCCGCGTCGCCCGGCTTGAGGCGCGCGAACGAGCAGAACAGGCAACTGGCGGCGCAGACGTTGGTCGCCTCGAGGCGCAGGTTGAAGTTGTAGTACGTCAGCGCGCCGTGCCGCTTCTCCCGCTCCTGATTCGCGAGCCATCCAACGGCGTGCAGATCCGGACACGCGAACAGGCGCACGCCGTCGTCGAACGACAGACGCTCGCCGGCCGCGAGCGTGTCGGCGATGTCCGTCAGGCCAAGAGAAACCAGGCGCGCGCGCACCCCTGAATTGTACCCACCCTGCTATACTGCGGTTCACAACACGTTGCCCGGCGGCCGACGGGAAGTGGGTGCGAATCCCACACGGTGCCGCCACTGTCAGCGGGGAGTCGGGGCCATTCGTTTCGATACGCTTCGGGGTCAGACACCTTAGAGTGCGGTGTCAGACGCCTTGCGACGAAGCCGTCACTTTGACAGCACCACCGTCATGGGAAGACGCGGCCGCCAGACGATGATCCGCGAGTCAGGAAACCTCGCCACCGGGCTGCTTCACACGTCCAGCGCCAACACGCTGGAGGAGGCCCGATGGTCCGTTCTGCCGCGCTTGCGTTCCTGATCCTGCTTCTCTCGGCCACCGCCGCATTCGCCGATTCGATCCGCGGACGCGTCACCGACCCGCAGTCGAAACCTGTTGCTGGCGCGCGCGTCCTCGTCAGCCGAGGTACGGCCATCGTGGCGACCGCGATCACGGCCGCCGACGGCCGGTACGGCCCGATTGCCGTTCCCGCCGGCGCCTACGACGTCACGGTCGCCGTCTCCGGCTTTCGCGCCGCGCCCACACGGGTGACGGTGACGGTGAATGCAGGCGCCGACGCCGATGTCGCGCTCGAACTTGCGGCCGTGAGCGACGCGATCGTCGTGTCGGCCGCGCAGGTCGATCGGGCGCTGTCGCGCGTCACCGACAGCGTGACGGTGATCGATCGCGCCGACCTCGACGCACGGCAAACCGACACCGCAAGCGACGTGCTGCGTCTCGTCCCCGGCTTCAGCGTCGTGACCGGCGGCGGGCGGGGCGCCATCACGTCGATCTTCCCGCGCGGCGGCGAGTCCGACTACACGCTGTTCCTGGTGGACGGCATCGCGCTGAACGCGTTCGGCGGCGGCTTTGATGCCGCGCACCTGTCCACAGCCGGCATCGATCGCATCGAGGTCGTCCGCGGCCCCCAGAGCGCGCTCTTCGGCAGCGGCGCCATCGGCGGCGTCGTGAGCGTCATCACGCGCAAGGGCGGACCGCTCAGGCTCGACGGCCTGATGGAAGGCGGCAGCCAGGGTACGTCGAAGTTTCTGGCGGCGACCAGCGGGGGCGCCGGCGCGTGGAGCTGGGGCGCGGGCATCGAGCGCCTGACGTCCGACGGAGACACGACGTTTCGATCGACGGTCGGCAGGCACGTGTCGAACGATGACTACGAACGGGTCGTGGGCACCGCCGGCGTGGCCTGGTCGGACCGCGCCACACGGCGGTTTCGCGTCGATACGCGATTCGGCCGTGACGAGCGCGGCTTCCCCGGTCCGTACGGATCGGATCCGGCGGGCCTCTTCTTCGGACTCGACACGGTGTCGCGCGGCGTCAACAGGCCGCGGGGCGTGGCGGCGTCCGCGACGTTCGGCGACGCCGGCCGCGCGCGGCACAGCGCACAGTATTCCTGGACCGACACGCCGAGCCGGTTCGTCAGTCAGTTCGGCACGTCGGAGGATCGCACGCGCCGCACGATGTTGCGGTACCAGGCGGACCACGAACACGCGCGGACGGGATTCTCCGGAGGCGTCGAACTCGTTCGCGAGCAGGCCGACAACACCTTCGTGACCGGCACGCTGTTCCAGCCCATTCCCGTCGACCGGACCATCGCCGGTCTGTTCGGCGAGTTCCGTTGGGACGTCTCGACGCGCGCCGCGCTCACGGCAGGAGTCCGCGGCGAGCGCATCGCACGCCAGGCGCTCGAGGGGAACCCGAGTCCCTTCGGTCCGCGGCCGGAGTTCGACACCGACGTCATCTGGTCGGCGAACCCAAAGGTGTCGGCCGCCTGGTTCGTGCGGGGCGATCGTTCCTCCGACGCATCAACCGGCTGGACGAAACTCCGCGCGGGCGCCGGCACCGGGATCAAGCCGCCCACGGTGTTCGAAATCGCGTTCACGGACAATCCATCGCTCAGGCCGGAGCGCAGCCGCAGCGCGGATGCCGGCATCGAGCACGTCTTCCCGGGCGGCCTCGTGGCGCTCGACGCCACGGCGTTCGTGAACCAGTACGACGACCTCATCGTCGCGGTGAAGTCGGCGTGGACCGGCGCCAGCCGGTACCGCACGGACAACATCGCGAACGCGCGCGCAACGGGTGTCGAGGTCGGTCTCCGGTGGATTTCACCGTCCGGTGTGAGTGTCCGCGGCGCCTACACGGCGATGTCCACGCGGATTCTCGATGTGGACAACGCGACGGGCGTGCCGGCGCCCTATAACGTCGGCGACAGCCTGATTCGGCGGCCGCGTCATCAGGGATCGATCGATGCGCGGTACTCGCGCGGGCGCTTCCTCGCCTTCGCGACGATGAGCGGGCGCGGTCGGATGGCGGATTTCGAACCGAACTTCGCGTCGACCGTCCTCGCCAACCCCGGGTACGTGACCTTCAGCACAGGAGGCTCGTTCCGAGTCGCCCGCGATCTCGAACTCTACGCTCGCGTCACGAATCTCGCGAATCGCGCCTACGAGGATGCGCTGGGCTATCCGGCGCAGGCGCGGTCCGCAACGGCGGGTCTGCGTGTTGCTATCGGCCGCTGATCTCCGCTTCGGCTATCCACGTCCCCGTCGCGGCGATGCCGCGGCGGGCGACGTCATCGCCCGCGTGTCGCTCGACGTCGCTGCGGGCGACGCCGTCGGCATTCTCGGGCCCAACGGCTCCGGCAAGACGACGCTGCTGCGGCTGCTGTCCGGATCGCTGAAGCCGGCCGCCGGCCGCGTCGCCCTCGATTCCGCGGATTTGCACGGGATGCCGGCGCGGGCGATTGCGCGGCGCATCGCCGTCGTGCCGCAGGAGACCTCCCTCGCGTTCGACTACACGGCGCTCGAGATCGTGCTGATGGGCCGCTACCCGCACCTCGGCACGTTCGAGGTGGAGGGTCCGCACGACCTCGAGGTGTCGATGGCCGCCCTCACGGCGACGGGGACGGCCGCGTTTGCCGAGCGGCCGTTCCGCACGCTCTCGGGCGGCGAGAAACAGCGGGTGGTGATCGCGTCGGCGCTGGCGCAGATAGACAGTGCGGGTTCTGCGGGTACTGCAGGTGCTGCGGGTGCTGCGGGTGCTGCGGGTTTATTGGTACTCGACGAGCCGACAGCGTCGCTCGATCTGAAGTATCAGTTCGAGATCGGCGCCCTGCTGCGGCGCATCCAGCGCGAGCGCGGCATCAGCATCCTGCTGTCCACGCACGACCTGCGGTTCGCGGCGTCGCTCTGCACGCGCATCGTGCTATTGGCCGCAGGCCGCGTGCTCGCGCAGGGCCCGCCGGCGGAGGTCCTGACGCCGGAGCTCATCGGCAGACTCTTCGACGTGGATCCCCGTCTCGCCGCGCCGATTCTCGCGGCTGCGGAGGCCGCGCCATGACGTCACCGCTCAGGCGTGGCGTGCCGATCGTCATCGCGTGCTTCGTCGCCATGGTTGCGGTGGTGCTGGCGGCGCCGTTCGTCGGGTCCACGTCGCTCGTGCTGTCGCGGGTCTTTTCCCGCGCCATCCCCTTTGCCGACAACGTGGACGCCCAGATCTTCTTCGTGGCGCGGCTGCCACGCGCGGTGGCGGCTGCGCTCGTGGGCGGCACGCTTGCGGCGGCCGGAGTGGTCTTCCAGGGGTTGCTCCGGAACCCGCTCGCAACCCCGTACACGCTCGGTGTGTCTGCCGGTGCGTCGCTCGGCGCCATGGTCGCCATCACCTTCGGGGCGGGCTGGGCGGCCGGCGGCGTCGCGACGGCCAGTCTCGCGGGCGCGTTCCTCGCCGTCGTGGTCGTCTATGCCCTGGCCGCGGCACGGCATCGGGGCCTCTCCACCACGGTGCTCCTGCTCGCGGGCGTCACGCTGAACGCGTTCTTCTCGGCGCTGATTCTCTTCGTGCAGTACCTGAGCGACTTCTCGCAGACGTTTCGCGCGCTTCGCTGGCTGATGGGCGACCTCGACGTCGCGGGCTACGCTTCGATCCTGTACGCCCTGCCGCTCGTCGCGATTTCGTTCGCGGCATTTGGCTGGATGGCAAGGCCGCTCAATCTGATGAGCGCCGGCGCGGACGCCGCGGCCACGCGCGGTGTCCACGTCGATCGCGTCCAGCGCGTGGCGTTCTTTTCGGCGTCGCTTGCCACTGGCGCGGCCGTTTCCGTCGGCGGCCCGATCGGCTTCATCGGCATCATCGTGCCGCATCTGGTGCGCCTGCTCGTCGGTTCCGACCACCGGCTCGTCCTGCCGGCGTCCATCTTCTTCGGCGCGGCGTTCCTCGTCGCATGCGACGCCGCGGCCCGCACGGTGCTTGCGCCCATCGAGCTGCCAGTCGGCATCATCACGGCGATGATTGGAGGACCATTCTTCCTATGGCTGCTCATCACACGACGCTGAACGGTCCTCGATCGAGGGTCGTCGGGTCATGGTGCGCGCTGGTCCTCGGCGCCCTGGCGATCGTCACGGCGAGCCTCGACGCACAACGGCCGGTCCGCGTGGTCACGCTGGTTCCGGCGGTCACCGAGATGCTGTTTGCGATGGGGGCGGGACAAGCCGTCGTCGGCGTGTCGAGCTTCGAGACGTATCCACCTGAAGCGAGGATGCTTCCCAGAGTTGGCGCGCTGATCGATCCGGACTTCGAGCGCATCCTCTCCCTGAAGCCCGATCTGGCCGTCGTCTACGCCTCGCAGACCGACCTCATCGCCAGGCTCGAGCGCGCGCGCGTTCCCCTGTTCCGGTACGAGCATGCAGGGCTGGCCGACATCACGAGTACGATTCGCTCGCTGGGACATCGGCTCGAGCGTGCGGCCGAGGCGGAAGCGCTGGCGGGGCGGATCGAGCACGACCTCGACGCGATCCGCCGCAGCGTGGCCGGCAGGGCGCGGCCGCGCACGGCACTGCTGTTCGGCCGCGAGCCCGGCGCCCTCCGCAATATCTACGCGAGCGGTGGCGTCGGCTTCATGCACGACATGCTGGTGGCCGCCGGCGGACTCGATGTCTTCGACGATGTGAAGCGGCAGAATCTACAGGCGACGGCGGAAATCCTGCTCGCGCGGGCGCCGGACATCATCGTTGAAGTGCGCGCCGCGGAAAACTGGACTGCCGACCGGATCGCGCGCGAACGCGCGGTATGGAACGCGCTGCCGTCCGTACCAGCCGTGCGCAACGGGCGGATCCACTTCGTCTTCGACGTCCGGCTGGCGATCCCGGGTCCGAGGGTAGCCGAGGCAGTGCGCGTGCTGGCGGAAACCGTTCACGGCAGCGTGGGGGCGCCGCTACTTTCGCTTCGGCAACTGCTTGATATCGACGGTCTGGCCGCCCACGATCACCGTGCCTCGACGCGTTGAACCTGGATTCGGATCCACGATGACTGTCAGGGTGCCGTTGCCGGCACCCGTGCCGGACGTCCGAATCCAGCTGAAAGATGTCGTCGCGTTCCACTGGCATCCTGCCGGCGCGGTGACGGTGACGGAATCCGTCCCCCCCGAGCCGGCAAAAGACAGGCTCGCCGGACTCACCGCGTAGCTGCACGATCCTGTGGGCGCAGCCTGGACGATGCTGAAAATCTGACCCGCGATGCTGATGGTGCCGGTGCGCTCGGACCCGGCATTGGCGTCGACCGTGAACGTCACGGTCCCGCTGCCGCTTCCGCTGCTCGAGGTGTGGATCCAGCTGGCCGCCGTCGTCGCAATCCAGGCGCACCAACTGCCTGTAGTGACGGTCACCGAGCCACTGCCGCCGGTGGCCGCGACGGACGTACCCGGCGCGCCGAGGCTGTAGGCGCACGCGGCGGCGGCCTGGGAGACGGTGACCGTCGCGCCGCCTACCGTGATGCTGCCGCTACGCGCGGCGCCGACGTTCGGATCAACCGTATAGGCGACGGTGCCGTTGCCGCTTCCGCTGCTCGAGGTGTGAATCCACGAGTTCGGCGTCGTCGCGGCCCACGCGCATCCTGCCCCGGCGGTGACGCTGAGCGACCCGGCACCGCCCGAGGCCGAAAACGACGCGCTGGACGAACCGAGCGAGTAGCTGCACGAAGACGGAGCCGCCTGGCTGATTCTGAACAGCAGGCCACCAATGAGGATGCCGCCGCTTCGCGCGGCACCTGTGTTGGGATCCACCACATAAGTGACCGTGGCGCTGCCCGGCCCGCCGCCGGCGGGCCGGATCCATCCCTCCGTCGGAGTCGCCGCCCACGCACACTGCGCGCCGGTCGTGACAGCGACCGAGCCGCTGCCGCCGCTCGCGGGCATCGTCGCGCTGGTCGAACTGAGGCTGATTGCACAACCCATGACCGTCGCACTGCCAAGCTGCACACCGGTCGGCGCGGGCACCGCCACATCACAGAGCGGCGTCGCAAAGAACCGGAACGTGTAGGCGATATTCGGCTGAAGGGACGTCACGGCCGCCTGTCCGGCTTTGCCGCAGCCGACGAGCGTGGCGCTCCCGCCGGGCGGTTCCAGCCAGAGCGCCGCCGTTGCCGCCGCGACCGTCGCCTGCCAGTTGACGGTCGTGGCACAACTGACCGGACTGCCAGCGCAGCTGACCGGAGCGGACGTGACGGAACTGGTCGTCCCTGGTGGAATCAGCAGCGAGTACGAGAGAAAGTCGAACGGAGGCGCGGCATCAGGTTCCACCGCGCTGTACGGCGTACTCCAGAACGTCGAATCCTCCGGCATGCCCCGGAGGAGGTATGACTGCGCAAGCGCCTGCCCGAGCTGACTGCGTCGCGTGGCATCGGCCGAGTAGAACGTTTCGACGACAGCCGCGCGGCGGCCCGGAAATACAGCGCTGACGTCGTCGAAGACGCGGCCGACGAGCTGGGCGTACGTCGCATTCTGGATCGTGGGATAGAACGAGAAGTCGAGGCGGTCGGGAATCGCAAGGCCCGTCGCCATCATGAAGTTCACCGATCGATACAGCCAGTAGAGCGATCGGTGACCGTTCAGCGCCGGAAACGTCGCATCGACGTAGGAGTTGTCCAACACCTCCGCCTCGGACGCGGCCAGATTGAAATAGACGGAACCATCCAGCCCGGCGGTCATCGCCAGGCCCATGAAATACGGGTAGAGATCCGTGAGGAAGCGGTCCTGATTGGCCTTCGCTCCCACCATGACCTCGATTTCAAGGTAGAGCCTTGCCACCGCCGGCCGGCCGTCCGCGCGCTGAATCGAGGCGACGCGCGGGATCAGCGTGGAAAGACTGGTCTGCGCGCGAGAGAGAAACTGCGCCCAGGTATAACCGCAGTACCCGATGGTGGTGGCCGCGGATCCAAGCGTGTAGTCCGCGCAGCCCAGCCACGCCAGCGACAACTGCAAGTTCAGGTACGCGCCATCGGGGCGACGGGTCGCCGCGACATCGCGGACGTAGTTCTCGATGTTCGTCAGCTCCTGGGTCGAAAGCGGGAACGAGAGCCGCCACGACTCGGTGGGCGTTCCCACCTGCCAGAGCGTGGTCTTGACCAGTCCGGCGCCCCCGTTCGCCATGCCCTGTAACTGCGCGACCACGGTCGCCCGCACCGCGGAGTGGTGATACTGGCTGATGAACGACGAGTTGATGAAGTCGCTGGTCGTCGCGTGGTAGTTGACGCCGGCTTGATGTTGAACGCTGCCGGGCGGCGTCGAGGAAGGCCCCTGTGCGTACGCGACGCCGGCCGAGATCCACAGGAGAATGAACGACGCGATGGACACCGCCGAAGCCCGCCGCTCGGGAGCAGCAGGACTTTCGTCGCATCCGATGAGACTCCCGGGACGTCTTATCATCGCCAGCGTGGCAATAACCAACGTAAGCCACTGGAGACGATCGGTGCAACGACGCGTACTGTAATTACGCGAAGTTTACAGAAAGGCGCTCCGGAACGAGGCCTTTCTCATACGCTTCTGTAAGAAACCGTTCCAGCGCGGCGCGCCCGCGCGTGCCGTAGTCCAGTGTGAGCTGATTCACGTACATCCCGACGAACGTGTCGGTGTCCTTCCGGTCGAGCCCCCGGCCGAACTGCTGGGCGTATTCGACGGCGGCGGCGCGATGATTCAGCGCGTACGCGATGCTGTCGTGCAGCATCGCGGAGACCTTCTTGATCATCTCCGGCCCCAAATCCCGCCGGATGATGTTCCCGCCCAGCGGAAGGGGCAGGCCGCCGGTCCGCTCGAACCACCACTCGCCGAGGTCAACAACCTTGACGAGGCCATCCGCTAAATACGTGAGCTGTCCCTCGTGAATCAGCAGGCCGGCGTCGACCGTCCCGTCCTTCACGGCGTCCTGAATCTGATCGAACGGCGTAATCACTGCCTCGAAGTCGCGATCGAAGAGCTGCAGCGCGAGATACGCCGAGGTCAGGCGGCCGGGGATCGCGATGCGGAGCCCTTTCAAATCCCCCGCACCCTCGCGCCCGGCGATCGGCCGTCGCGCCACGAGAATCGGCCCGTACTTGTCTCCCATGCTCGCGCCATGCGGCAGGAGCGCGTACCGGTCCGCCAGATGCGCGTAGGCGTGGAACGACACGGCCGTGACTTCGTACTTGCCCTCGAACGCGCAGCGATTCAGGGTCTCGATGTCGGACAAGACCTGATCGACCTCGATGCCATCGACCCTGACGGCGCCGCAGGCCAGGCCATAGAACATGAATGCGTCATCGGAGTCGGGACTGTGGGCGACTGTGATTCTCATAGTGGGGTCAGACTGGGGTCAGACTGGGGTCAGACTAGGGTCAGACACATGTCTGACCCCAGTCTGACCCCGCTCAGGCACCCCGCTCAGGCACCACGAAGGTGCCGGATTACAGTAACGAAACGGTTGACCGTATAGTCGATGTCCTCGTCGGTGGTCCCGCGGCCAAGACCGAAGCGAATTGACGCTGAGGGCACCGGTTGGTCGCCCATGATCGCGCGAAGCACGTGCGAGGCCAGGCCGGAGGCCGAGCTGCACGCCGATCCCGACGACACCGCGATATCGCTGATGGCGATGAGGAGCGACTCCCCGTCCACATTCGCGAAGCTCACATGCAGGTTGTGCGGAAGGCGGCGTTCCATCGATCCGTTCACGATCACGCCCGGCAGCGCCGAAGTCAGGCCAGCCAGCAGGCGGTTGCGGAGTCTCGCC
This sequence comes from uncultured Solibacteraceae bacterium, assembly GCA_964548865.1. Taxonomy (GTDB): domain Bacteria; phylum Acidobacteriota; class Vicinamibacteria; order Vicinamibacterales; family SCN-69-37; genus DASUGC01. The sequence continues at coordinate 6,723 of CAZJTG010000063.1, read as the reverse complement.
ATGCGCTCGGCCTCGGCCGGCATGTCCGTCCGGCAGATGTCGCAGGCCGCGCCAAGGCCGACGATGCCCGGCACGTTCAGCGTGCCCGATCGCATGCCACGCTCCTGGCCGCCACCGACGATGAGCGGCTCGATCCGGGCCTGCTTCCGGACGTAGATGGCGCCTTCGCCCTTGGGACCGTAAAGCTTGTGCGCGGTCAGAGAAAGAAGGTCGATCTGCATCGCGGCGACGTCGATCGGGATCTTGCCGACAGCCTGCGCGGCATCGACGTGAAAGACGGCGCCCACGCGGCGGGCGATGGCGCCGATCTCGGCCAGGGGCTGGACGACGCCAATCTCATTGTTCGCTGCCATGACGCTGATGAGGGCGGTATCGGTGCCCGCTGCCCGCTCCAGCGCCTCGAGGTCGAGGACGCCGTCGGGCCCGACGGGCACCACCGTACAGCGCCATCCGCGCCGCTCCAGCCGCTCCGCACCCTCAAGCACCGACTTGTGCTCGATCGCCGAGACGATCACGTGGCGCCGCGAGGCTTCCGCCAGGGCGCACACGCCCTGCATGGCAAGGTTGTTCGATTCGGTGGCGCCGCTCGTGAAGTAGATCTCGCGAGGCGACGCATTCAGGAGCTGGCTGACCTCGCGGCGGGCCTGCTCCACCGCCTCCTGGGCTTTCCAGCCCCACTGATGCGTCGATGAGGCCGGATTCCCGAACGTTTCCGCGAAATACGGCAGCATCCGATCAAGGACCCGGCGATCGACAGGCGTCGTCGCATGGTAGTCGAGATACACCGGCGGACGGGACATCCTGACGATTCTATGACGGCCGCGCGTCCATCTTCTACAATTCCAGCTATGACTTCTGGCTCATCCGCGCTCCGCACCATCCTTGTTTCCGCAGGCATGCTCACCGCGCTTGCCGTACCGACTCCGGATGCACAGGCGCCGCCCAAGGCCGACGCCGAGTTTCTGCGACAGGGCTACGACACGTACACGACGATGCGAAAAAACTCGCCGTACCAGTCGCAGGCCTGGTCGTACCTCGGTCCCACGAACGTCAGCGGCCGCTCCACGGATATCGCCGTCGCCGACAAGGACGGCCGGCGGCGGATCTACGTCGCGTACGCGACGAGCGGCGTCTGGAAGACGGACGACAACGGCGAGTCGTGGCAAGTGATCTGGGAGCACATGCCGACCACGAGCATCGGCGACATCGCGGTGGCGCCGGCCAATCCAGATGTCGTCTGGGTTGGCACGGGCGAAGCCAACATCTTCCGGGCGTCGATGGCGGGCGTCGGCATCTACAAGTCCGTGGACGCCGGCCGCACGTGGCGACACATGGGCCTCACCGACTCGCAGACGATCGGCCGGGTGATCGTCCATCCCACCAATCCGGACATCGTTTACGTTGCGGCCTCGGGACACGAGTGGACCGACAACGAGATGCGGGGCGTCTTCAAGACGACGAACGGCGGCCGGACCTGGGAGAAAGTGCTCTACAAGAGCGCGCGAACGGGCGCGATCGATCTCGCCATGGATCCAAGGGACCCGAACACGCTGTACGCGTCGATGTGGCAGCGCATCCGCCGCAAGTGGAGCGACCCGCGCGTCGAGCCGGGCTACAACGAGGGCGGCGTCATGAAGACAACCGACGGCGGCAGGACGTGGACGGACGCCAGCGCCGGGTTGCCCGCGCCGGAGTTCCGCGGCCGCATCGGCATCGACATCTCACGCTCGAAGCCGGACACGCTCTACGCGCTCGTGGACAACTACGAGATCGGCCGGCAGGCGCGGCCCGGCCAGCGTGATGCCTACGGCCGTCCGATGCCCCAGGGCCAGGGGTTCATCAAGGGCGCGGACGTCTATCGATCGGACGACGGGGGCAAGTCCTGGAAGCAGACGAGCCGGCAGGACGAGGCGATGATCAACTACCTGAACAACAACCAGTCAGGCACGTACGGCTGGGTGTTCGGCCAGATCCGGATCGATCCGACGAATCCCGAGACGATCTACATCCTGGGCGTCCCGCTCAGCAAATCGACGGACGGTGGCCGCACGTTCTCGGCCATCGCCAACGACGTCCACGGCGATCACCATGGCCTCTGGATCGACCCGGCGAATACCAACATCATCTACAACAGCAACGACGGCGGCTTCTATCAGTCCGCTGACGGCGGCGCGACCTGGAAGTTCGCGGTCTCGGCCGGCGGCGCGCAGTTCTACAACGTGGCGCTGGATACCAGCGCTCCGCCGTGGGTGTACGGATCGATTCAGGACCACGGCAGCCGCCGCGGCCGCATCGACCTCAGCCGGGGCCGCGGTACGATCCCGGCCGTCGCCTGGGAGGGCGCGCCCGGCGGCGAGGGATCGAACCACGCGATCGATCCCGCCAATCCCAACATCGTGTACTCGCACGGCTTCTACGGCAACTTCAGCCGCACGGATCTCGGTGCGACGCCACCGGCCGGCGGCCGGGGCGGCCGCGGGCGCGGCGCCGCCACGCCCATTGCGCCCACCGACCCGACCGCCGAACTCCGCGCGCAATGGATGGCGCCGTTCGTCGTCTCACCCCACGACGGCAGCATCGTCTACGCCGGCTATCAGTTCCTCTTCAAGTCCACGAACCGCGGTGACACGTGGGACCGCATCAGCGCCGACCTCACGGACAACAACGCGGCCCAGATGGGCCAGAACCCGTCGGCCATTCCCTACCAGACCATCATCGCGATGGCCGAGTCGCCGAAGAAGAAGGATCTGCTCTACGTCGGCACGGACGACGGCCGCCTGCACACGACGATCGACGGAGGACGCGAGTGGACGGAGCTGACGACAAAACTCCCCATCCGCCGGTGGATCTCGCGAGTGACGCCGTCGGCCCACGCCGACGGCACGGTCTACGTGACTCAGCGCGGCCGGGAAGACGACGACTTCGGCGCGTATGTGTACAAGTCCGCGGACTTCGGCAGGACGTTCACGACCATCACGAACAACATTCCAGCGGGTCCGGTGAACGTGATCCGAGAAGACCCCCGCCGCGCGAACGTGCTGTACGTCGGCACGGACTTCGGCGTGTTCGTCTCGACCAACGGCGGCGCCAGATGGGAGGTGCTCGGCGGCAATCTTCCCTCGGTGCAGGTCTCGGACCTGCAGCTCGACACGAAGAACGACCTGGTGGTGATCTCGACGTACGGCCGGGGAATGTGGGCGATGGACGTGTCGCGCATCAGGTGATGCGCGAGCGTGCGGCTACTCGGTCCTGGCGACTTCCGCGGGATTCGTAATCGCCGATTTGAGCGTGTGCCAGGCGAGCGACGCGCACTTGACGCGCGTCGGAAACTCGCGGACGCCGGCGAGTACCGCGAGCTTGCCGACGGCATCTTCGTCAACCGGCCGATCCACCGGCGTCGTCAGCATCATGTGCACCCGATCGAACAGGTCGAGGGTCTCCGCAATCGTGCGGCCCTTGACGGCGTCCGTCATGAGCGAGGCGGACGCCTTGGAGATCGCGCAGCCGGATCCCTCGAACGAGACGCCCACCAGCCGATCGCCGTCGATCTTCACGTGAAGCGCGAGCCGGTCGCCGCAGAGGGGGTTGTGGCCGTGGGCAACGCGCGTCGCATCCGCGAGCGCGCCCCAGTTCCGCGGCCGCCGGTTATGGTCGAGGATGACTTCCTGGTAGAGATCGGTCAGGTCCGACACGTCAGAACATTCCCAGTGTCAGTTTGGCCGCTTCCGACATCCGGTCCTTCGTCCACTGCGGCTCCCAGACGATCTCGACCCACGCGTCGGCGATGCCGTCGATGGCCTTCACCTTGTAACGGACTTCCTGCGGCAGCTGCTGCGCGGACGGACACGCCGGGCTTGTCAGCGTCATGCGCACCAGCGCCTTGCTGTCGGCATCGACGATGATCTCGTAGATGAGGCCAAGCTCGTAGATATCGACAGGAATCTCGGGATCGAACACGGTCTTCGTCGCGTCCACGATCTTCTGCTGGAACTCGGCGGTCCTGGCCGCGTCGATCGGCCCGACCTCGGGGGTTTCGCCCGGCTGCGGCGGTTTCGGCGCGGTGAGCGACTCGGTGTTCCAGGCCTCGGGCGCCTGGAACGGCGTATCGCCGCCGGCATCCCAGCCGCGCGAGGACGGCGAATCGATCGCGACAGGCGGATTCGCCGACGCAGGCGCGGTCGCCACGGCCTCCGTGCCCGTCGGCCCCGTGACCTCCGGCGTGTCCTCCATGGCCTCGGCGCCTTTCTTGTTCGTCAGGAAAGAGAAAATCCCCACAGGTTCAGCCCAACAGCGCCCGAGCGCGGTTCAGAGCCGCGACGAGCGCATCGATGTCCTCAAAAGTGTTGTACATGGCGAACGACGCACGCGCCGTCGCAGGAATCTGGTACCGGTCCATGACCGGCTGCGCGCAATGGTGACCCGTCCGAATCGCCACGCCCTCGCGATCCACGACCGTGCCGATGTCGTGCGGGTGGATCCCGTCCATGACGAACGAGAGCACACTTGCCTTCCGCCTGGCGGTGCCGACGAGGCGGACACCCGGGACGGACTGCACCGCTGCGGTGGCCCGTTCGAGCAGCGCGGCTTCATGCGGCGCGATGCGATCGAAGCCGATCGACTGGATGTACCTCAGAGCCGCGCCCAGACCCACGCCGCCGGCGATGTGCGGTGTGCCCGCCTCGAACTTGTAGGGAAGGTCGTTCCAGGTGCTGCCCTGGAACGTGACCGTCCGAATCATGTCGCCGCCGCCCAGAAACGGCGGCATCGCGTCGAGGACGGCTTCGCGACCCCAGAGGATCCCGATGCCCGTCGGTCCGTAGACCTTGTGGCCGGTGAAGACGTAGAAATCGGCGCCGAGCGCCCGGACGTCCACGGCCATGTGGTACGCCGCCTGCGATCCGTCAATGAGGACGGTCGCGCCGGCCGCCTTGGCGCGCGCGGTCATCTCGGCGACCGGATTGACCGTGCCGAGCGCGTTCGACAGGTGCGAGATCGCGACGATCTTCGTCCTCGCCGTCAGCAACCGCTCGAACTCGTCCATGACCAGGTCGCCGCGGTCGTCGATCGGCACGACCCTGAGCGTCGCGCCCGCGCGCCCGCAGAGCTGCTGCCACGGCACGATATTCGAGTGGTGCTCCAGGCCGGTGATGAGCACGTCGTCACCGGCCGTGACGTTCGCGTCGCCCCACGCGCGGGCCACGAGGTTGATGCCCTCGGTGGTGTTGCGGGTGTAAATGACTTCCGCGGTCGACGCCGCGTTGATGAAACCGCGGACGATCTCGCGCGCGCCCTCGTAGGCGGCGGTCGCGCGCTCGCTGAGGGCGTGGACGCCGCGGTGGACGTTGGCGTTGTCCTCCTCGTAGTACCGTCGAATCGCGTCGATCACCTGGCGCGGCTTCTGCGTCGTCGCCGCGTTGTCCAGGTAGACGAGCGGCTTGCCGTGGACCGTCTGCTGCAGCGCGGGAAAGTCCGCGCGCACCGCGGCCACATCGAACGGCGCGCCGCTCACCGGCGATGCTAGACCTTCCATAGCGAGAGCTTCTCTTCGAGCAGGCGCATCGCGCGCTCGCGGACCACTTCTTCCCTGACGCCGTCCAGTACTTCACCGGCGAAGGCATGGATCATCAGATTGCGGGCGTCGGCGGCCGAAATGCCGCGCGCCTGCATGTAGAACAAGGCGTCCTCGTCCAGCTGGCCGATCGCGGCGCCATGCGTGCACTTCACGTCGTCCGCGAAAATCTCGAGCTGCGGCTTGGTGTTGATCGTCGCGTCGTCCGAGAGGAGCAACGCCTTGTTCGTCTGCTTGGCGTTCGTCTTCTGCGCGTCCTGCCGGACGATGATCTTGCCGTTGAACACGGCGCGCGACTTGCCCGCCAGAATGCCCTTATACAGCTCGTGGCTCGGGCAGTGCGGCATCGCGTGATCGATCGTCGTGTGCGTATCGACAAGCGAGTCACCCTCGGCGACATACAGGCCGTCGAGCGTGCACTCGGCGGCTTCACCCGCGAGCGTCGCGGAGATGTCGTTTCTGGCGATCCGGCCGCCCAGCGTCAGCGCGTGCGATCGGAACGCCGCGCCCCGGCCGACCCGGGCCAGCATCGCCGCCAGGTGGAACGCCGTCGAGGCCTCTCGCTGCAGCTTGGCGTGGTCGACCATGGCGCCCGGTGCCAGGTCCACGATCGTCACGGCATTTGTGAACGTCGGCGCGCCGGGGATGCTCCCGTAGCTCTCGACGATGAACGCCTGCGCTTGCTCGCCGGCGCGGATCTCGATGCGCGGCGTCACCATGGTCGGCGCCGAGGCTGCCGTGGTCAGGCACACGACATGAATCGGCTCGGACACGACCGCCTTCGCGGCAATCTCGATCGCGACGCCGTCGTCCACGAACGCCGTGTTGAGATGGACGAACGGCATACCGGCGGCCGGGGCCACCAGCCAGTCCGGCGCCGCCGCCGACGCGGAGGCCGAGCCCTCAAGCCGGCGTACGGTCACGCCTTCGGGAAGCGAGCCGAGCGACGACAAGGCCTCGGACCATCGGCCGTTGACGAGGACGACCCGGTGCGGCAGACCCTCGGTGAGGAGAAACGGCTCGGCCGTCGCGTCGAGCATCTCGAAGGTCGCCGGAAGCCTGAATTCGGTCGTCGCGATGGAAGTGATGTTCGTGTGCCGCCACTCCTCGTGACGGGTCGTCGGAAACCCCGCGGCCACGAAGCGGTCGAAGGC
>CAZJTG010000062.1:14236-16535 GCA_964548865.1 uncultured Solibacteraceae bacterium | reverse complement strand
GCCGCGGCTGCGCGGCAGCCGACGATGCAGCGCGGAATCGAGTACCTCACGGACCGGATGCGCTCGCACAGCTGGCGCGCTGGCGGAGGCGAGGTCGACCTCCGTGCGGTCATCGACGAACTGGACCACGCCACTCGCGCCGAGGGCCTGCACGTCCTCCACGACTGGAACGGCAAGGAGGATCGGGTCACCGACGACTCGATTGCCGTCGACGCCCTGAAGTTCGCGGCGGAACAGATCGGCGATCGACCCGCAGATGCGGCCACCCTGGCCATCGCGATCGACTACTACTTCCTGTATCTGCTGGCCCTTGTCGCCACGCGATCCTGGGATGAGGGCGAGCCCGGCGCCAACCTGGATCGGGTGACGGCACTCCTTGGCCAGCTGCAGGGCCCGCACGGCAGCGGCCAGCGATTCGCCGACGACGCCGAGACGCTGCTGCTCATCGCGACGTCGCACTTCGAGCCCAGTGAGGCCGGCTACGATCGGCTGCTCGCGCGGGCGCGCGTGCTCCCACGGCGAAATCGCCTCGCCATGGCGCTCACGCACGCCCAGGCCATGGGCGGCCACCTGCGGTTCGGCTACGAGGTCACCTACGGCAAGGACTTCAAGGCGATGCGCGACGACAACGGCGCCGACTATCCATGGCTGCTGTTCGGTATCGCGGAGCTGATGGCGGAGTGGGCCAGACAGAACGACGCCAACGACGATAACGACGCCGACCACGCCAACGCCTCAATGAGGCCCCCGCACTCGGTGCCCGGCACGGTTTCGATCGTCGAAGCTCTCATCAACGGCTTGACGCCCGATCCCACCGCCGTGCTCGGCCGGCCGGTGTCATGGTTCGCCGGCCACCAGGCCGAACTCGACAGGTTTCTGACGCTCCTTGACGCGCACCGCTCTGTGCTGATTCCGGCGATGGAGGCGCATCGCCCGCGCGATCGAGGCTACTGGCCGATCGCGCTCTTCTTCAACTTTTCCCAGAATGTCCTCAAGGGCGCGGTCGTCGATGCGCTCTTTCGGGGAACGCCCGCACCGGTCGGCCTGAATGAGCTGTTCTCCGGAGCGCCGGACCCGGCCTCGGCCGAGGCTCGCGCGGCGCTGGCCCGGCGGCTCACGGCGTACGCCCGCGCGCAGCCGGACACGATCCGCGGCCGGCTGGCGCCGGTCATCGTCTACGATCCGGTCGTCGGGCGGCAGCACTTCGGCGGCGCTCTGAGGGCCCTGAAGGGCCGCTGAGCAGTATCATTCCCTCGCTCGGAGGAGTGTCCATGCGCAAGAAGCCCCTGGTTCTCGTCGTGTCCCTGGCGATCGTCGGCGCGCTCACAATTGGCGGCGGCGCGTCGCAGTCACCCGACATCAAGGCTGACTACGACCGATCCGCCAGCCTCAACCAGCGCGTCGCGAACAAGATGATCGACGTCGCCGAAGCGCCCAACTGGATCGAGGGTTCGTCGAAGTTCTGGTACCGCAAAGCAGTGCGCGGCGGGAATCAATTCGTCCAGGTCGATCCGGCCACCGCCTCGAAGACGGCGCCCTTCGATCACGCGCGCCTTGCGGCGGCCATCGCGTCGGCGGCCGGCACCACGGCGACGGCCCTGACGCTGCCGTTCACGACCTTCACATTCGTGGACAACAACCAGGCGATCGAGTTCGCCGTTGCCGGTGGCGGAGGAGGCGCCGGAGGGCGCGGAGCGGCGGCGGGCGGAGGCCGGGCGGGAGGAGCGGCTGGCGGCGCGCAGGCGCCGCGCTTTCGCTGCACGCTGACCGACTACACGTGCGTCCGCCAGCAAGGCACGGCTCCGGCCGCGTCGGGCGCGGACGCCGGCCAGGGACGCGGCGGACGCCAGGGCGGTCAGGGCGCCGGTGGCAATCAAGTTCCGGGCCCGGCGGACCAGCCGGCGCGGACATCGCCCGACGGCAAGTCGGAAGCCTTCATCCAGAACTACAACGTCTACGTTCGTCCGGTTGGCGGCCGGCCGGACGCGTCGATCGGTCTGTCGTCGGACGGATCGGAGGGCAACGCCTACACACTGAACTCGATTCAGTGGTCGCCTGACTCCACGAAGATCGCGGCATTTCGCCGGCGACCCGGCTACAACCGGCTCGTGACCTACGTGCGATCGTCCCCTGACGACCAGCTTCAGCCCAACACGTTCACGCGGTCCTACCGCAAGCCGGGCGACGCCCCGGCCCCGGGGAGCGGCCCGGTCGCGACCCCCGCGCCGGCCCCGCCCCCCCCGCCGCCGGTCGGCGACCGCGCCGAGCGGACCGACCGCGCCGAACGGCCCGAGCGCCC
>CAZJTG010000062.1:0-14226 GCA_964548865.1 uncultured Solibacteraceae bacterium | reverse complement strand
CCGCAAGCCGGGCGACGTCACGGATTTCGATCACCCGGTCCTGTTCGATGTCGCGTCGAGAACGCAGACGGTCGTCGACGGCGCGCTGTTTCCCAATCCGTACAACAACTTGCGCCTCGAGTGGAAGCGCGACAGCAGCGCCTTCACGTTCGAGTACAACCAGCGCGGCCATCAGGTGTATCGCGTCATCGAAGTGGACGCGACGACGGGCGCCGCCCGCGCGGTCATCGAAGAGACGAGCAAGACCTTCATCTACTACAACCGCCAGGCGACAGGCCTGTCGTCCGGGCGCACGTATCGCTGGGATTCGCCGGACGGCCGCGAGATCATCTGGATGTCGCAGCGCGACAACTGGGCGCACCTCTACCTTTACGACCGTGCCACCGGCCGGGTGAAAAACCAGATCACGAAGGGCAACTGGCAGGTGAACTTCGTCGAGCGCATCGACGAAGTGAATCGACAGATCTACTTTCAGGCCAACGGCATGGATGCCGGCAGGGATCCGTATTTCATGCACAACTTCCGGGTGAACTTCGACGGCTCCGGCCTCACGCGGTTCACCACCGGAGACGGCAACCATGCCATCACGTGGTCGCCGGACCGGCAGTTCTACGTGGACACGTACTCGCGCGTGGACATGCCGCCGGTGAGCGAGTTGCGGCGGGCGAGCGACCAGTCGCTCGTCATGACCCTCGAGAAAGGCGACGCGACGGATCTGCTGGCGACCGGCTGGAAGATGCCGGAAGTCTTCGTCTCGAAGGCGCGCGACGGCCAGACGGACATCTGGGGCGTGATCATCCGGCCGACCAACTTCGACCCGAGCAGGAAATACCCGGTCATCGAGAACATCTACGCCGGGTCCCAGGGGTCATTCGTCCCCAAGAGCTGGAGCACGCAGGCCGGCATGATGGCCCTCGCCGAACTCGGGTTCATCGTCGTGCAGGTCGACGGCATGGGCACGGCGAATCGCTCGAAGGCGTTTCATGACGTGGCGTACCGGAACCTCGGCGACGCCGGCTTCCCGGATCGGATCATCTGGCACAAGGCGATTGCGGCGAAGTACGCGTACTACGACATCACGCGCGTCGGCATCTACGGCACCTCGGCGGGCGGGCAGAACGCGACCGGCGGCGTCCTGTTTCATCCGGACTTCTACAAGGTCGCGGTGTCGAATTCCGGCTGCCACGACAACCGCATGGACAAGATCTGGTGGAACGAGCAGTGGATGGGCTGGCCTCTCGGACCCCACTACGCGGCGTCCTCCAACGTCGACCACGCGAAGAACCTGAGGGGCCACATGCAACTCGTCGTGCCGGAACTCGACACGAACGTCGATCCCGCATCCACCATGCAGGTAGTGAACGCCCTCGTGCGCGCGGGCAGGGAGTTCGAGCTGGTCGTGATTCCAGGCGCGGATCATGGCGCCGGCAGTCCGATCACCCAGCGCAAGCGGAACGACTTCTTCGTGAAGCACTTGAGGGGGCTCAATCCGCCGAACTGGAACGAGGTCCCACCCAACGCCACGACAGGCGCCGGCGACGACGAACCGGACTACGTGGCGATGGAGATCGAGGCGTTCTTTCCCGAGGTGCGACCGAGGGCCGTCAGGTAGGCCAGCCTACTTTCGCGTCGCCTCGACCCGGCGCGGATCGATGCGCCACACATGGGTGGGGGTGGCGTTGAGCCACAGCGAGTTCTGCGCAATCAGCAGCACGCCGCCGCCTGGTCCGATGAATTGCTGGGCCAGGCGGTTGGTCTTTGGATCGATCCTCGAGAGCGGGAATCCCGGTGTGCTCACCCACACGGAGCCTTCGCCCACCGCGATGGTTCCGGACGGGCCCGTCGCGCCGGCCTTGATCGTCTCGGTGACTTTGTTGGTCGCCGGGTCGATCCGCGAGACGCTGCCGTCGCCGCCGTTCAGGACCCAGATCGAGCCCTCACCGGATGCGACCGCCAGGGGGGACCGGCCGACCTTGACCGTGTCTTCCACGACGTTTGAGAACGCGTTGACCCGCGTCACGACATCCTTCGCCGCGGATGTGACCCAGATTGCATCGCCGCCGGCGGCCAGGTTGGTGGCGCCGGCTCCAACCGTAATTTCGGCGACGACGTCGTTGGTATCGGGATCGAGGCGGGCCAGCACGCCCTTCGGATCCGTAATCATCCAGATGCTGCCGGTCGCGGTCGCGAGCGGGCCTGCGCCGCGAATGGCGGTCTTAATCGTGATCGGTTTCTCCGGCTCCGATGGATTGAGCCTTCTGAGCGTGCCTTCGCCGCAGAGGGCGGTCCACAAGGCCTTGAAGGCGTATACCAGCGACCGGCATGGCTCCTTGCCGACGGCGAGCGGCTTTTCCGGCTTGTTCGTCTTGGCCTCGATGCGAACCACGGTGCCACTGGCGCGGCTGGACGTCCACACGCCCTCGGGCGACGAGGCGAAGTGGCGTTCGCCGCCGATCTCGAAGGCGGCTTCCGGCACGAGCGCCGTGAGCGGCAGTATGACGGGCGGGGCCGCGGGGGTCGGGGCTGTGTCCGGCTTGGCTGATTGCGCATGTCCTGCAGCGATCGAGCCGACAAGTATCAGCGGTGCAATCAGATAGGGTTTGCAGCAGAGTCGCATCGGCGTCCATAATACTCAGTCCTTGCCGGGGATTCTCCATGACTGAACGCCGACGGTCGTCCCGCGTGGCATTGGCTGGCGCTGCCTGGGCTCTCGTCCTTGGCGGCGCTGTCGCGGCGAGGCAAACGCCGGCACCCTCGCCCCAGGTGCCCGCTGCTGCCCTGATGGCGGCCCAGCACCCTGAGTTCTTCGAGTCGCGCGTCCGCCCGATTCTGGCGTCCCACTGCTACGAGTGCCACACCGACGACCCGAAAGGCGGATTGCGACTCGACTCCCGCGAGGCGCTCGTGTCCGGCGGTGAGTCGGGGCCGGCGATCGTTCCTGGCGATCCGAAGGAGAGCCTGCTCATCCAGGCGGTGAGGCAAGACCCCGGCGCGCCAAGGATGCCGAAAGGCAAATCGAAGCTCCGGCCCGAGCAAGTCGAGGTCCTCACCGAGTGGGTCCGGGCAGGCGCGCCCTGGCCGACCTCCAGCAAACCGGTCCCAGGGGCCGCACCGGTCCGGGAGATGGTCGTGACGGAGGAGCATCGGCGGTTCTGGTCGCTCGTGCCCCTCGCGTCGCATGCGCCGCCAGCCGTGCGCGACCGTGCCTGGCCCAGGACGGACATCGATCGGTTCATCCTGTCGAGGCTCGAGAAGGAGGGGCTCGCACCGGTGGGCCCGGCAGACCGGCTCTCCCTGCTGCGCCGTGCGACGCTCGGTCTCACGGGTGTTCCGCCGACGCCCGAGGAGGTCGAGGCGTTCCTGAAGGACTCGTCGCCGGCGGCGTTTGCGAAGGTCGTCGATCGGCTGCTCGCGTCGCCGCGCTACGGCGAGAACTGGGCGCGGATGTGGCTCGACGTCGCCCGGTACGGCGAGGACGACTACCGCAGCCTGGATCCGCAGGGTCGCGGATTCAGTCCGTATCCGAACGCGTATCTGTATCGCGACTGGGTCATCAAGGCCTTCAACGACGATCTGCCGTACGACCAGTTCGTGAAGGCGCAGCTCGCCGCCGATCTGATGGACGCGTCGCTCAGGGTGCGCCACCTGCCGGCGCTCGGCTTCCTCGGCCTCGGACCCTGGTACTACGACAACGGCGCCGTCGAAATCACGCGCGCCGACGAGCGCCACGATCGCGTGGACGCGGTCACCCGCGCGTTCCTTGGCATCACCGTCGCCTGCGCTCGCTGCCACGACCACAAGTACGACCCGATTCCGACCACGGACTACTACGCGCTCGCCGGCGTCTTCCTGAACACCGAGTACCACGAGTATCCGCTCGCGCCGCAGGCGCTGGTAGACGATTTCAAGGCCAAGGAGAAACAGATCGAGCGAAAGCGGGAGCTCCTGGGCACGTTCATGCAGACGGAGTCGCAGCAGCTCGCCGAGACGCTGGCGTTTCAGGCTTCGAAGTACATGGTCGCCGCGTGGCGCGTGACCGGTGAGCCGAAAGAGGAGAAGTCCAGGGCCGTCAACGCCCAGAAGCTCGACTACGAGCTGTTCGATCGCTGGCTGAGGTTCCTCGGCAAGCCGCAGACCTACTATCCGTTTCTGAAGCCCTGGCAGGACATGGTCAGGCGCGGCGGCACCGAAGCCGAAGCGAAGCGCCTCGCCGACGAATTCCAGGATCTGCTCGTGGATGTGCTCCTCGCGCGCCGCAAGATCAAGGAAGAGAACGACATCATCGCGGCGAAGGCTCTGCCGACGACCAAGCCTCGGGAGCCGGCGAACAAGCCCAACGAGTTCAAGACCAACGACGATTTCTGCCCGGGCTGCTCGCTCGAGCTGAAGACCATGCCGATCGATCGCACGAGCCTGTGGACGGATGTCTTCGCGAGAGACCTCGACGGCGACGTGGCGCCGGGCGCACCGTCGAAGCCGGCGCTGCTGAGCTTCAGCGGCTGGGGCCTCGAACGCCAGCTCGGCGCGGACCGGCGCGCGCTGATCCAGGCCCTGCGCGACGACATCGCCGCCATGGAAAAGGCGATGCCGAAGCCCTTTGCGTACGTGCACGGCGTGAAGGACGTCGAGAAACCCGGGAACCTCAAGGTGGCGATTCGCGGCAGCGCGTATCGTCAGGGACCGGAGGTGAAGCGTGGGTTTCTGACCGTGCTCGGCGCACCAGAGCGCCAGGCGTTCTCGGCCGGCAGCGGGCGTCTCGAATTGGCCGACGCCATCGTGCGGCAGCCGGTGGCCGCCCGCGTCATCGTGAATCGCATCTGGAAGAAGCATTTCGGCACGGGGCTCGTGGAGACGCCCAGCAACTTCGGCGTGAATGGCGAGCCGCCAAGTCATCCGGAGCTGCTCGACTATCTCGCGCAGTTCTTCGTCAGGAATGGCATGTCCATCAAAGCGCTGCAGCGCGAGATTATGAGGAGCGCCGTCTATCAGCTCAGCGCAGCGGACGACAAGGCCGCGGCGGACAAGGACTCCGGGAACCGCCTCTACTGGCGCGCGAATCGACAGCGCCTCACGGCCGAACAGCTGCGCGACTCGGTGCTCGCGGTCGCCGGCACGCTCGACGAGAAGATGGGAGGGCCTTCCGCGAAGCTGACGCCGCTCTCGGGCCGCCGGACGATCTACGGCACCGTGAGTCGGTACCGGCTCGACGAGTTCCTCCAGCTGTTCGACGTGCCAAGCCCCGTGCAGTCGGCCGAGAAGCGATTCACCACGAACGTCCCGTTGCAGCGGCTGTTCCTGATGAACAGCGACTTCATGCAGCAGCAGGCCGAGCGCCTGGCGGACCGCGTGATTGCCGAACCGACCGACGCGGCCCGAATCCAGAAGACGTATCGCATCGTCTTCGGACGTGCGCCCACGCCGGCCGAACTCAAGGCCGGTCTTGACTTCCTTGACGCCGAGCCGATGAAGCAGTACGAAGAGAAGAAAGCCGAGGAGGCGAAGGCGAAGGACGCTGTCGCGATGAAGGACGGCAAGCCGGCCCCCGTAGGACCCGCAGCACCCGCAGCACCCCCGGACGGCATGATGTCGGGCGTGACGCCCGGCGCCGCGGCCGTGAAGGAAGAGAAGGACAGGAAGCCGGTGACGCCGCTCGGCCGCTACATCAAGGTGCTGCTCAGTTCGAACGAGTTCCTGTTCGTGAGTTAGGTTGCCGGGGCTGAAGCCCCGGCGGCGCAGGCCGGCCCTTCAGGACCGGCGGGTTGCAGATGGCACACAAAGACCGGAATCCACCGACGCGCCGCCAGGCCCTCTGTCGAATGGGGAGTGGCTTCGGCATGCTGGCGTTCGCCGGCCTCGTGGGGGAGTCGCTGTCGGCCGCGGGCGCGTTCGATACGGGCCAGGGCGCGCTCGATCCGCGGAAGCTGGATCACCCCGCGCGCGCGAAGCGGGTGATCTTTCTATTCATGAACGGCGGCCTGTCGCAGGTCGATTCGTTCGATCCCAAGCCCATGCTCGACAAGTACCACGGGCAGCCGCTGCCCGGCGGCTCGGTCGCGACGGAACGCAAGACCGGCACGCTCCTCAAGTCGCCGTTCTCGTTCAAGAAATACGGGCAGAGTGGCATAGAGGTCAGCGAGATCTGGCCGCATCTTGGCGAGTGCGTGGACGACATGTGCTTCGTGCGATCGGTCTACACCGACATCCCGAATCACGAGCCGTCCATGCTCATGATGAACACCGGCCACACGCAGGCCGGGCGTCCGTCACTCGGCTCCTGGCTGACCTACGGCCTCGGCACGGAAAACAGGAACCTGCCAGGCTATGTGGTTCTGTGTCCCGACATGCCGACGACCGTCGGACCGCCGCTCTGGAACAACTCGTTCCTTCCGGCCGTGCACCAGGGTACGTTCATTTCCGACAAGCCGGAAAAGCCGGATCAGCTGTTTGGCAAGGACTTCGATCCGAAGAAGCTCGTGTCGTTCCTGAACAACCGCGAGTTCACGCTGCCGGAACAGCGCCGGGAACTGGACCTGCTCGAGAAGCTCGACAAGATGCGCCGCGCCGTCGAGGCCCGCGATCCGCAGCTCGAGGCGGCGATTAGCTCCATGGAGGTCGCCTATCGGATGCAGACCGAGGCGCCTGAGGTGTTCGATATCCGCAAGGAGAGCGAGGCCACGCAGAAACTCTACGGCGTTGGCAGCACCGCGCGCGGGTGCCTGATGGCCGTGCGGCTGGTGGAGCGCGGCGTCCGCATGGTGCAGGTCTACTACGCGCCCGGCGATCCGTGGGATCACCACGGCGACATCCAGTTGCATCGCAAGAACGCCCGGGACTCCGACCAGCCGTTCGCGGCCGTCATCAAGGACTTGAAGTCGCGCGGCCTGTTCAAGGACACGCTGGTCGTGTGCGGATCGGAGTTCGGGCGGACGCCCGTCGTGGAAGTCGGCTCCGGCGCCGGGTCAACCCAGAACGGCCGGGATCACAACCCGTTCGGGTTCACCATGTGGCTGGCCGGGGGCGGCATCAAGGGCGGCATCACGTACGGCCAGACCGACGACTTCGGGTTCAAGGCCATCGAGAAGCCGGCGCACGTGCACGACATTCACGCGACCATCCTGCATCTGATGGGGATCGATCACACGAAGCTGACGTACCGATTCAGCGGCCGGGACTTTCGGCTGACGGACGTCTCGGGCAGCGTCCTTCACGACATCATTTCCTGACCGGCGGCGACTCTGCGTGATCGGCGGGGCCCCCTGCACCGCCCGGCCCGGTCGCTTGCGTGGCCCCGACGTCCCGCTCCGCTCCCTGCGCCGATCCGCGCTCGGAGTGGCGAAGCCCGCCGCCTACTTACCGTCGGCGCACGCGCGATTGCCCGCGGCATCCGTCGCGCACACTCTCACCTGAGGCGGCGCTGCCGGCTGCGCCGGCGCTGGGTATGTGGACACCCACAGATACTCCCCGTACCACGTCATCTTCTCCGTCACCGGACCAAGGCTGGCGGTGACCTCGCGGAGCTCTCCAGCCAGCAGCGGGCTCTTGCGATCGTGGACGCGCGCGCGGACACGAACCCGGCCATCGGACAGTGTGTCGAGCCCGACCAGGGTGATGCTCGGTGGAGCGGTGTCCGCCGAGAGCCCGGCGCCAAGGAACACGCGCTCCTGGATCGCCTTCGGGTGCTCGCCTTGCGCCTGCACCACGTCCATGCGGCGGTCGCCGTCGAGATCGGCGAGCGCCAGCCCCAGCGTGCCTGGCGTGTCCGCGCCCTTGAAGACGTCGCTGGCCACTGTCAGCCGCCCCTTGCCGTCGTTGATGAGCAGTCGGTCGGGACCGCTGAGCGACCCGATGACGAAGTCCGCGTCCCCGTCCGAGTCGAAATCGAGGAACGCGACCATGTTGTCGTCCTCGCCGATGTTCTCGGAGGGCGGCCACCACTGCGCGGTCGCGTCACGGAAGCGGCCCTTGCCGTCGTTCCTGAGCACGTGCTCCTGTCGATTCGATCCCTGTTCCTTCAGGATCTCGCCGTCGTTCATCGTGACCAGATCGAGGAATCCGTCGCCGTCGAGGTCCATCGCTTCATACTCGTAGTTGTTGGTGTACTGCGGCAGCCCGCCCGGCACATCCGTGAACGCACCCTTGCCATCGTTCCGAAACAGGTACCCGCCGGGGCACCGCTTGCACGACACCACGACATCAAGGTCGTAGTCGTTGTCCGTGTCAACAAACTCGAGCTCCCACGAGAACCGCACCGGGATGTCCGGCATCTGCGTCGCGGTCGCGTCCGTGAAGCGGCCCGTCCCGTCGTTCAGCCACAGCTTCGTCCGGCCGCCCTGATTCGACATGTTGTTGCCCGGGCCCCAGTCGGCGAGGACGAGGTCGAGGTCGCCATCGCTGTCTACGTCACCGATATCAAGGTCGCCGATGCTGGCGGCCATCTGGGGCAGGTGTGTCGACGTGGCCTCACGGAACGCGCTGCCGCCAGTCCCGAAATACAGCCGGCTTTGCGTCTGAAACGTGGCCCCAACGACGATGTCCGTGAGACCGTCGCGGTTGAGGTCGCGCGCCTTGATGACGCGGGTGAGTCCCGGCGTCGGCCCGAACACTGCCGCACTTCGATTCTCGAACGGTTTACCGGGGCCGCGATTGACGAACGCCTGGTTGAATTCGGGCTTGCCGGGGGTGGAGTAGTCGCCGCCGTTGGCGAAGAGCAAGTCCGGCAGTCCGTCGTTGTCGATGTCGGCGATTTCGACCTTGTTCGTCCAGTTGCCGGTGTCACCGATGGTTGCCGCCGTCGCATCGACCCAGAGGCCCGTGGGTCGAGCCGGGGCCGGGCCAGGCGCCTGGGACAGTCCGGCCGTGCCGGCCACCGCGAGGGTCGCCACGATCCAGAAGACGGTGATGCGCATGCCGCCGATCCTAGTCGAACCCCGGCCCCTTGTCCCTTCCTTTGCCCTTTGCCCTCTGCCCTTTGCCCTGACATGATCTCCCCATGGCTGTTCGTCGAGGCGTCCTCATCGTGTTCATTCTGATCGGTCTCGCGATGATGGCGTCGTGCGGCGGTCTGCTCGTGCTCGGGCTGGTGGTCGGCGGCGGCACGCCGTATTCGGTGCCCGACAATTCGACGCTCTACCTTCCGCTAGACGCGCCGTTCGGCGAAGTGCCCTCCGCCAACGTCTTCAGCCTGGTGAACCGCCGGCCGACCGTGGCGTCGACCGTGGAGACCCTCAAGAAGGCGAAACGGGACAGCCGGGTGAAGGCGCTGGTGATCACGCCGTCTGCCGCCGGCGCTCTCTGGGCGCAGCTGCAGGAAGTCCGGGCGGCGATCGACGACTTCAGGCAGTCCGAAAAGCAGGTCACGGCCTATCTCGAGTTTGGCGGCGCCCAGGAGTACTACCTCGCCTCGGCCGCCGACCGCATCGTCGTGATGCCCGCCGGCCAGCTCGACCTCACCGGCATCGCGACCTACGAGCTCTTCTTCCGCGGCGCGTTGGACAAACTCGGCGTTGTGCCGGACATGCTGCACATCGGGGATTTCAAGACGGCCGCCAACACGTTCACCGAGCGCAGTTTCACCAAGGCCCACCTCGAGATGAGCCGGTCGCTCAATCGCGATTGGTACGACGAGCTCGTCCGCGCCGTGGCCGCATCGCGAAAGAAGACCGTGGACGAGATTCGCAGAATCATTGACGCCGGCCCGTTCCAGCCCGAGGCCGCGCTCCAGGCCGGACTCATCGACCAGATCGCGTACGAGGACGAGCTGGATGACAAAGCGCCCGTCCAGGGCACCCGCAGGCTCGAGGCCCGTTCGTACCACGAGGCCTACGTCGCTGGCGGCTCCAGGACGCCGGGCGCGAGGATTGCCGTTCTTTATGCCGTGGGCGCCATCGCGTCCGGCAAGAGTGCGCTCGACGGCGCGGGTGGCGTCGTCGGCTCGGAGACGTTTGTCGAGTGGCTTCGGAAGGTTCGGGTCGAACCCGACGTCCGCGCCATCGTTGTCCGCGTGGACAGCCCCGGGGGGTCGGCCATTGCGTCAGAGGTCATCTGGCGCGAGCTGATGATCACGCGGGACATGAAGCCCCTGATTGTGTCCATGGGCGATGTCGCGGCGTCTGGCGGCTATTACATTGCGGTGCCGGCGCACGCGATCGTCGCCCAGCCGGGCACGCTCACCGGGTCAATCGGCGTTGTGACGGGGAAGTTCGCGCTTGGCGGCGCGCTCGACAAGATCGGCGTGGGAACGGGCGTGGTGTCGGACGGCAAGTACGCCGACATCTACTCACCCTTCCGGCCGTTCTCGCCCGACGAACGGAGCCGCATGGAAGAGCAGATGCAGGCCACGTACGACCTGTTTCTGAAGCGCGTGGCCGACGGGCGCAAGACGACACGGGAGAAAGTTGACGCAATCGCGCAGGGGCGCGTGTGGACCGGCCGGCAGGCCCTGGAGCGGGGCCTGGTCGATGAGCTCGGGGGACTTGATCTCGCGATTCGCCTGGCGAAGGAGCGCGCCAAACTCGACCCGAGCAAGGACGTGGATCTGCTGGTGTACCCGCAGGAACCGACGATTTTCGATATCTTCGAGAACTCGTTCGGCGGCTTCGCGTCGGCGCCGGCGGCCACGTCAGCGGCGAGAGTTCCGGGGGCTGGCGATCACGTCGCGAAGATCGAAGCACTCGCGTCTGTGCTCCGCCGCTTCCGTCGCGGCGAAGCGCTGACCCTGATGCCGAACGTATTTGTCAGGTAAGGCCCGGTTCAACGTCGTACCAGCCGCCGATCCTCCCCGAAAGCGCGTTCGTGCGCGCTCATGCCGGTTGTCCGTGCGCACGCCGCATGCGACCTTGACGCGAGGCGTCTTTTCCACGGTCGAGTGGGGGTTCAGTCATGTGTGCGAGCGCGCGAGGCATGGGGACGGCGGTTAAGTTTGCGGCAGTGGCGCGATGGCTCCGCCGGGGTCGCGGCATGGCTGTGGTGCTCGGCACCACGGCGATACTCGCGCCGGCGCCGGCCGCGGCAACGCCGTTCTCGCTTATCGTCAATGGTGGTTTCGAAAGCGGGCTGACCAACTGGTTCACGGCCAGCCAGCCCGGCTCTTCCGGCGGCTGGTTCTCCCAGACGGGCACGCTGAGCCCCCTGACGGGCGCGACCGTTTCCGCGCCTCCTCAAGGGTCATGGGCGGCCATGGCCGAGCAGACCGGCCCCGGGTCCCACGTGATCTACCAGGACTTCGTCGTGCCGATGTTCGTGACGCAAGCCTCGCTGATCTCCGCGTACTTCACGGCCAGCCGCTCGTACTGCTGGAGTCCCACCCTGGACTTCACGGCTCCGGGGTGCCACCAGTACGTGAGGGTCGACATCGTCAACCCCACGGTCGACTCGAACCCGTTCACGATGGACCCCGCGGCGCTGGTCGCCGGAGGCGATGCTTCCTCGAACACGGTCGGGTACGAGTGGATTAACCCGGACATCACGACGGCGCTCCACGGCTACGGGGGACAGACGCTGCGGCTGCGCATCGGCGTCGTGAACAACCAAAGCCCGCTGCTCTTCGGCTGGGACGCCGCGTCGATCACGGGTGATGCCGCCGCGCCCGTGCCCGAGCCGGGCACGATCGTGCTCTGCGGGCTGGGCCTGGCGGCGCTCGCCGCAAGACGCCGGGCGGCGCAGAAACGCGGAGGCGATTGAGGAGTTGCCCCGGCTGCCGTGCTATCGCACGGCGCCGGCCGAGGCCGCTCGCGCCGGCAGCCACGACCGTGGCGCGGCAAGCAGTTCGCCGGCGACGCGGGCGTCTACCGCTTTTCCAAAGAGATAGCCTTGACCGAAGTCGCAGCCCAGGGCCTGGAGGTCCAGGCACTGTTCGGCTGTTTCGATACCCTCGGCCGTTACCGTCAGCTTCAGGTCGCGCGCCATGGCGATGACCGCCCGAACGATGCCGGGATGTTCGTGGCGGCCGGCGATGAACGACCGGTCCAGCTTGAGTCCCGTGATCGGCAATGACTGGAGGCAGGCGAGCGACGAGTAGCCGGTTCCGAAGTCATCGAGCACCACGCGCATGCCCGCATCGCGCATCTGCGTCAGGACGGCGACTGCGCGCGACAAGTCCGAGACGGCAGTCGATTCGGTGACCTCGACAATGATTTGTGCGGGATCCACGCCTGCCTCTTCGACGACTTCCACCAGGCGATCGGCGAGGCCGGCTTCATCCAGTTGGGGCGCCGTGAAATTCACGCCGACCGACACGCGCAGTCCGTCCGGCCGTGCGTCCTGCCATGCCCGGATCTGACGGCAGACGTCGGCGAACAGCCGGCTGCCTATCTCAATGATGAGCCCGTTGTCCTCGGCGGCCGCCACGAACTCCGACGGCATGACGATCCCTCGCTCGGGGTGCCGCCATCGGATGAGCGCTTCGAATCCGTACAGGTGTCCCGTGGCCAGATTGATGAGTGGCTGGTAATGGGGCTCGAATTCGTGCGCCGCGAGCGCCCGGTGCAGCGCCGTGTCCAGCCGCAGTCGTTCGACGACCGTGTCGAACATTGTCTGATCGAACAGTTCGACCCGCCCCTTGCCGAGGCCTTTGGCGCGCGCCATGGCGGTTCGCGCAGAGCGAAGCACATCCTGCGCGTCGGCTTGCGCGTCCTGAATGGCGATTCCGACACTGGTCGTCACGAACACATCAGTACCGCTGAGCGCGAAGGCGGAGGCCAGCGCGCTCTGCAGGCGATTCGCGATGCGGATGGCGTCGAGGGCGCTGGCCTGAGGAACCAGGACGAGGAACTCGTCGCCGCCAAGCCGGGCGAGCGTCAGATCTGAAGGCCGGCCCGACGTCTGCGGGGTCGAACCGGCCAGGGCTGTCTTGAGGCGATCTGCCACGGATCGCAGCAGTGCATCGCCCGCGCTCTGACCGAGCGAGTCGTTCACCAGCTTGAAGCCGTCGAGGTTCAGTAGAAGGACAGCGCAGCCCGGACCCTCGGCGTTCGTGCGTTGAAGCTGCTCGAGACGGTCGCAGAAGAGCACCTGGTTGGGCAGGCCTGTCAGGGCGTCCGCGACCTTCGCGGCGGTGATATCCGACAGCGACCCGGCAATCCGCACCGGCCGTCCGTCGCTGCCGAGGACGGCAAGGCCGCGTGCCCGCACCCACCGGAACGAGCCTGATTGATGCCGAATGCGGTGTTCGCTCTCAAAATGCGCGCTCCGTCCTTCAAGGTGGTCGGTAAGCCGCTGCTGCAGTTCGGTCCGATCCTCCTGATGGACGCGGCTGGTCCATTCCTCCAGAGACGGTCTCAGTTCGGCATCGGTCTCGCCCACGATGGCCTTCCAACGGTCGGAGTAGTAGATGCAGTCCGTCGAAAGGTCCCAGTCCCAGAGGCCGTCGTTCGCTCCCCGCGCTGCCAGCGCATATCGCTGCTCGCTGGCCCGCAGCCGGTCTTCCGCGTCCTTCCGGGCAAGCTGCGTGCGGATCCTGGCCAGCGCGACCGCGTAGTCGATCGGCTTCGTGACGTAGTCGTCCGCGCCGAGGTCGAGGGCCCCCACGATGCTGCTCGTGCCGGTTTGCGCCGTGACCATGATTACGGGCAGGTGCGCCGCCGTCCACGTGCGTCGGATCACCTGGAGCACATCCAGTCCGCTGAGGCCGCCCATGTTGACGTCCAGCAGAACCAGCGAGATCGGGTTGGCTTTCAGGCATTCAAGGGCTTCCTCGCCGGAGGAGGCGAGGGTGACGGCGTAACCGGCCTGCGCGAGCCGGCGGGAGAGCAAATCCCGATTCAGTTCGTTGTCATCGACAACCAGGATCGGGTCTCGCCCGGGCGCGGGGGAACGGCGACTCATGCCGGCTTTCGCGCACCGAGGAGCGCGGCCATCTTTTCCAGCAGGCTCTGCAGCTCCACCGGTTTCGTCTCGAAGTCGTCGCATCCGGCTTCGAGCGATCGCTTGCGATCTTCAGCCATCGCGTAGGCCGTTACCGCGATGATCGGGATGCCGGCCAGCGCCACATCAGCTTTCATCTGTCGCGCCGTCTGCCAGCCGTCGAGCTCGGGCAGGTCCATGTCCAGGAGAACCAGATCGGGACGGTCACGCCGCGCCAGTTCGAGGGCTACGAGCCCGTTAGGCGCGACCGAGACCTCGAATCCCCGCCGCGTGAGCCGGCGGAGGAGGATCTCTGCGTTGTTCTCGTTGTCCTCGACGACAAGGATCCGGTCAGCCATTGGCGTGAGGGGCCGTCACCCTGCGACG
>CAZJTG010000061.1:0-16894 GCA_964548865.1 uncultured Solibacteraceae bacterium | reverse complement strand
GCCGCACCCACGATCGACACGCCCCCGTTGCCGGAGACGAACCTCGCACACGCCAGCGGGTAGCCCATCGAAGGACGCCGCTCACGCCACGTCCAGCGCGCGTGCCAGAAGAAATTGTGCGCGAGGGTCGCGCCGAGCGCCGTCGCGGTCGCGGCGCCATAGTGGACGCCCAGCCCACTCACGAGCGCGGCCAGAACCAGGAGTTGCAGAGCGGCACCACCGGCTCCCACGACGAAAAACCGGAACGCCCGCGTCGTCGCCGTCACTGGTGCCTGCTCGCCCGTCCGGGCATCGGTTCGGCGCGATAGAGCTGGCGCGCATGTACCAATGCGGTGGTCACGAGGGTGACCGTCATGCCGGCGATACCGATCGCGCCACCGACGTCGAACAACCTGTACTGCTCCCCGGCGATGTTCACCACGGGCTTCACGAGCAGCCACAGGGTCCCAATCGCCAGCAGAATCCGCATCTCGGTCGGTCCGACCCGGAAGTGCGTGATGCGGAACTCACCCAGTACGTGCGCCGCAAGATAGGTTTCGACGGAGAGCATCAGGAACCCGACGAGCAGGCCCATCGCTACCATCGGATGCATGTAGCCAGAGAGCGCGAGTCCGCCGAGCAGGAAGAGCGCGCCAAACGCATCGACCACGTGATCCACGTAGTAGCCGTACCTTGGCCGCTGATGATTGCGGTAGCGCGCCAGCGTGCCGTCGAGGCTGTCGCCGAACCAGTTGAGCGCGAGGCAGACGGCCACCAGCACGAGCCCGGCAGGCGAATATCGCGAATACCAGTACGACAGCCCCGCCCCGAGCATGGCGACGAGTGCGAGCGCCGTCAAATGATCCGAGTTGATGGCCGCGGGCATGCGCGCGGCCAGGAACCGAAGCGTCCGCTTCTCGGCGGGCGCCAGCACGCTGACGATGATCCGACTGGCGTCCTTGAAGGGTGTGGCGGCAATCTTCTCCATGCGGACTCCTCACTGACCAATGCGTCAAGCGGCGATGCCGCGGCTCAGACCGCGGCCCAGCCTCGAGCCGGACTGGTCGCAGCCTAGGGGAGCTTCTTGAAGGCCGCCCGGGTCGTGGCTGGCTCGATCACGGTCAGGCTCAGGGCCACGGCCACGGACGCGGACAAAAGCGTCGCGCCGATCGCCGGCCGGGCTTCGA
This sequence comes from uncultured Solibacteraceae bacterium, assembly GCA_964548865.1. Classification (GTDB taxonomy): domain Bacteria; phylum Acidobacteriota; class Vicinamibacteria; order Vicinamibacterales; family SCN-69-37; genus DASUGC01. Next base: position 15,728 of record CAZJTG010000061.1, on the reverse strand, counting down.
CGATCCAACCGCCTCCCACGACGAGGGCCGTGACAAGGGCCCACTCGGCCGTGCGCAGCCACGGATGGCTCCGCGCGCGCTGGGCGCGCCATTCGTCCGGCAGCGACGAGGCCGCGAACCAGAGGTGGAGCCGGAGAACGACGGCCGCAACCGTGCCGAGGAGGCCCACCAGGAATACGAGCTGGCCCGCGCGCCCGGTGATGCTGATTCCTGCAATCCAGAGCGGCACCATCAGCGCGGCGTACGCGAAACACGTGGCGCCCTGATGGAACTCCCACCAGCGCATCGCGCCGGCCGCGGCGGACGCTGGTTCGACATCGTCGGCGGTCCCGCCACGCCGCGCCGTCTCAAGCGCGGCGAGAAGGGCGTGCGCCGAATTGAACCGCGCGTCGGGTGACTTGGCGAGACAGCGGCGGAGGATCGCGCCAAGCCTCTCCCGGAGCCCCCGGTCGGCGTCATCCGGCGCGGGCGCCGGCAGGTCGGGACTCGATTCGAGGATTCTGGCGAGCGTGGCGCCGGTGTCGGCGCCCGCAAACGGATGCGCGCCGGTGAGCAGTTCGAACAGGACGACTCCCGCGGCGAAGAGATCCGTACGGCCGTCACACGGTTCGCGCCGAATCTGTTCCGGCGCCATGTACGCGGGCGTGCCGATCACGCGTCCGTGCGCGGTGAGCCGCATTTCGTCGGACGAGTCCAGCGTCATTTGCGCCAGGCCGAAGTCAAGGATCTTGATCCCGCCTGAAGACGTCCGGATCACGTTCTCGGGCTTGAGATCGCGATGGACCACGCCGCGATCGTGCGCGGCGGCGAGCGCGGCTGCCAGCGCGATGACGGTATCGATCGCGCGGCCAGGCTGCGCGGGGCCCCGGGCAATCTCCTCGCGCAGCGTCTCGCCAGGCACGTACTCCGCGGCGATGAACATCTCGCCGCCGAATTCCTCGAGCGCGTAGACGGTCGCGATCCCGGGATGGGCCAGCCCCGCGGCCGCGCGGGCCTCGCGGCGCAGGCGTTCGCGCTTGGCCGGATCGTGCGTGTAATCCGGGGAGATGGCCTTGAGCGCGACGCGACGGCCGAGCCTCGTGTCGAAGGCGAGATACACCACGCCCATGCCGCCGCGGCCAATCACTCTTTCGATGCGATAGTGGCCGACCGCCGGACGGGCCGGGTCGATCCCCGCCTCGAGAAACGTGGTCGTGCGCCCGCCTGCGGCCAGCAGCGAACGCACCTCCTCCCGCAGCGCCGTGTCGTCGCCGCACGCACGCACGAGGAAGGCCTCACGGCCCTCGTCAGGCTGATCCAGCGCCTCGTGAAACAGGGCGTTGACGCGGGTCCACCGATCGTCGGTCATGGAGACGCGGTGCCGTCGAGCGCACGGAGCAGCCAGGCGCGCGCGAACGCCCAGTCGCGCTTCACCGTCGCCGGCGAAATCCCGAGCGCGTCCGCCGTTTCCTCGATCGACAGGCCGCCGAAATAGCGGAGCTCGACCACCCGGGCCTGCTGCGCGTCGTGACTCGCGAGACTCTCGATTGCCCGGTCGAGCGCGATCATGTCAACCTGCGCGGCTTCCCCGCCCCCGGCAAGCAGGGCATCATCCAGCGTCACCTGCACATGGGCGACGCCGCCGCGCTTGGCCGCCAGGCGGGCGCGGGCGCGCTCGACCAGCAGGCGGCGCATCGCGATCGCGGCGATCGCCACGAAGTGCGGCCGGTTCTGGAACCGGGCCGGCGCGTCCTTCGCGAGGCGAAGATAGGCTTCGTGGATGAGTTCCGTCGCCTGCACGCTCACATTCGCTTCGCGGCGGATGTAGCTCGCGGCCAGTCGATGCAGCTCGCCGTACGTTTCCTCGACCAGCTCGCCGATCCGGTCGTCTGGCGGCATCCGCGAAGTATACGCGCGCGCCTATAATCGCGGCGTGAGACTTGCCTGGTGGTCGCCCTGGCCGCCCCAGCGAAGCGGCATCGCCGGACGATCCGCCGAACTCGTCCCGCTGCTCGCGGCCCGCGGGCACGCCGTCGACGTATTCGTCGATGCGGCGCGCATCACGTGCCCGCCCGCCGCCGCCGAGCCGCCCGGGGCCGGCGCTCATCGGCTGATCAACGCGCATGACTTCGTCTGGCGCCAGGCCAGGGGCCAGTACGACCTGTGCGTCTACCAGGTCGGCAACTCGCATCTTCATCGATACATCTGGCCGTATCTCTACCGGTACGGCGGCCTGGCCGTTCTCCATGACGGGCGCGTCCATCACGCTCGTGCCGAAGCCCTGCTGTCGGCCGACCGGGGCGCCGACTACGTCGCCGAATTCGCGTGGAATCATCCGGCCGCGGGGCCGGCCGGCGCCGGCTTCGGACTGTTCGGGATGGATGGTCCCTTCTACTACCAGTGGCCGATGCTTCGCGGCATCGTTGAAACGTCGCGACTCGTGGCCGCCCACTCGCCCGGGCTGGTCCTCGAACTCCGGGAAGCGTTCCCATCGCGTCCGTTCGAACACATCGCGCTCGGCGAGGGCCGGGCCGATCTGGATACCGCGCACGCCAGGCGCGCCTTTCGTGAAGCTCACCGCATCGCCCCCGACGCGGTGCTGTTCGGGGTGTTCGGCGCGCTCTCGACGGAAAAACGGATCGTCGAGATCCTCGCCGCGTTCGAGTCCGTGCGCGCGTGGATTCCGGGCGCGCGACTGCTCCTCGCCGGCGCCGCCGATCCGATTCTGGGGCTCGAGGATCGGATCGCCGCCCTGCGCATCGAGGACGCCGTCACGCACCTTCCCGCCGCGGCGGATGAGGAGTTCGATCGCGCGATGGCATCGACGGACGTCGTGCTCAACCTGCGCTGGCCGACGGCGCTCGAAACCTCGGGTCCGTGGGTGCGGAGTCTGGCGCTGGGACGGGCGACGGTCATCATCGATCTGCCCCATCAAGCGCATGTGCCGGCGCTCGATCCTCGGACGTGGCGCCGGCTGACACCCTGCGATGACCTGGCCCCCGGCGCCGACGACCGTGCGATCGCGGTGTCCATCGACCTTCGCGACTTGAACCACTCGCTTCGCGCCGCGATGCGGCGTCTCGGTTCGGACCCAGAGCTGCGCGCCCGAATCGGCGGCGCCGCGCGCACCTGGTGGGCACGCGAGCACACCGTCGATCGGATGGTGGCGGACTACGAGCGCGCGATCGCCCGGGCCGCGGATCTGCCCACGCCGGCGCCGTCGCCCGACTGGCCGGCGCATCTCGTCGTCGATCCAGTCGCGCACGTCCGCGACGTGCTCGCAGATCCGGCATTCCAGGACGGGCGCCTGGCGGACCGGCTGACTGTGGTGGGCCGTTGTACTATGGCGTCCCGATGAGTGACGACCAGCACGAAGCGGTCATCGGCCGTCTCGAACGCGAACGTGAGCAAGCCGAACGCCGTTACGTGGCCGCGCTCGTCGCGCTCGACACGGCATCACAACTTCCCGACTCCCTCGTCGAAAGCGTCGCCGCCGCTGAACGGGAGGTCGTCCGGCTGAATGAGAACTGGTCGCCCGCCGGGGCGCGCTCCGGGGGATTGGTGGGCCGCCTGGCGACCGAGCTCCGCCGCATGCTGCCGTGGCGGCGCCGCGCCCTGAACGGCGCCATGCTCGCAACGATCAACAGGCAGTCCGACGTCATTCGCGCGCTCATCGACGCAATCCGACACTTCCATTCGCACGTCATCTGGTACGGGCAGACGGTGGCGCCGTTCGCGTCGAGCCGCCGCGGCGGCGCCGGATCGGCCGCCGGGGCCGAAGCGGTGCACGCCGCCGTGAATGCCCTGGCCACCGACTGGCGGTTGCAATGGGACGCGCTCCAGGCGCGTGACGAGCGCCACGAAGCGAGGACGGCGGCCCTGACGAAGGCCTACGAGGAATTGCGCGAGGTCGCCTCGCTGGCCCAGCAGAGCACGCTCTCCCTCAAGCGGACGGTGGAGGCAATGGCGGCGGCGCCTGGCGCCGGGCCCAGGAGCCAGGCGTCCGAAACGCCCTCCACCGCGCCCGATCCCAACGCGTTCGCCTACGTCGCGTTTGAGGATCGTTACCGTGGAGCCACCGACGACATCAGGAAACGCCTGGAGGATTACCTTCCCCTGTTTGCCGGCGCCGCCGAGGTGCTGGATGTCGGGTGCGGACGCGGCGAGCTGCTGGATCTCCTGCGCGAACGCGGCGTCACCGCGCGCGGCATCGACATCAATGACGAGATGGTCGCGATCTGCCGGACGCGCGGCCTCACCGCGGACAAGGCCGATGCGCTGACGTTCCTGGCCGCCCAGCCCGAGCAATCCCTCGGCGGTCTCATCGCGATTCAGGTGGTCGAGCACCTGGAGCCCGGGTATCTGATCCAGTTCATCGACGCGGCCCAGCGAGCGCTCAAGCCTGATGCGCCCATCGTGCTCGAAACGATCAATGCCGCCTGCTGGTCGGCTTTTTTTGACAGCTATATCCGCGACTTCACGCACGCGCGGCCTCTCCATCCCGACACGCTGCGATACCTCGTTCAAGCCAGCGGCTTCCGCTCCGTCGAGATTCAGTACCGGTCGCCGTTTGGCGAAGAGGAGAAGCTCCCGAGGGTTCCGGTGCCGCCGGCATCGTCGGCGCCCGACGATCGCGGTCCGTCAGCGGCGGACTGGGTCGAAGCCCTGAACGCACACGCCGAGCGCCTGAACACGCGGCTCTTCACCTACCGGGATTACGCCATCATCGGCCGCCGCTGACGCGGTACCGTGCGCCGGGCTCGGCGAGACAGGGCCGATCTCCTCACCACCTGAATCTCGTGTGCGCCGCGGCGGCAGCGAGCCTGCCGTAGAGGTCGTCGGCCGTCTCGGGCGGCAGGAACGGCACGTCGATGCCGCCGCCTCCGGCCGTATCGGCGGCGACGCGGCGCATCGTGGTGCGCCGATCGAACGGCGATTCGTGCCGCAGGACGACCTGCAGGCGCGCGAGCGGCGCGACCGTCTCGATGTGTACAAAGGCGCCGGATCGCGTAGCCACGACGTCGGGCGTGAGCGTCCACGCCAGGTAATGCGCCTCGCGACGCGCCCCAAACGCCGCCCAGGCCCCGAGCGGCAGCGCCAGCCACAGTGCGTCGGGGCCAAACGCCAGCGCCGCGGCGGTTACGATCACGGCGGAGACGACGCCCCACCGCGTGAGGAGGCGCCGAAACGCGCGCGGATGAACCGGCTGCCAGTCGAACGCGGACAGGTCGGCGCCGGGTACGAGCGCGCCGACGAAGGCAGGAACCTCATCTCTGCGGACGATCGGAGCAATCCACTCCCGGTGTTGCGGCGCCTTGTCGTCGCCCGAGCCGCCGCCACCGGCGGTCGTGACGCGCACCGAGGCCCGGCCCAGCAGGCGATGCAGGGGCGTGTCGCGGATCGTGACGGCCTGGATGCGACGAACGGGCACGGTCGCGGTCACGCGGGTGAGCAGGCCGTACTGCGCGCGGAGATCCTCCCCCACCTGGCGAAGGGTGTAGCCGTGGAGCCGGACCTGCGCCCAGACGATGGAAAACAGCCGGCTCACCAGGAGCAGGGCCAGAAACGCGACGACGCCCAGGGCGATCGTCCGACCCGACGGCCCGCCATCGACGAACAGGGTCCGTGCGGCCGCCCGGAAGAGACCGCGCCCCGCTTCTTCGCCCAGGTAGCGTTCCAGGAGGTTCGAGAACACGCGGAACTCCGACAGAATCCCAATCGCGGCCGCAATCACGACGAACCCGCGGTTCTCGATGAGCGCGAACAGGACGAGCTCCCGCGGCGGGAGGTGAAGCAACACGCGCGACGCCGCCGACTCGGCTTCCGGCGCGCGATCGGCCGGCACACCCGCCCGCGCGGCGCCGGCGCGGCCGAACACGAGCCGGCGCATTTCGTCGAGATCGGACACGGACAGTACGCTCAGCGTCGCTTCCGGCTCGCTGCCCCCGGCGGTCTGCACCTTGACTTCAGCCACGCCCGCCAGTCGATGAAACACGTTCTGGACGGCATCGATGTTCTGGATCCGGTCGTACGGAATGTGGCGCTGGCTCCGGAAGACGAGGCCGCGGCGGATCACGAGCTCCCCCGGCTCATAGCGGTACCTGAACGACAGGTAGCCGCCAACAACGGCAATGCCGTACGGCACGAGGAACGCCAGGGCGTACACGCTCCAGCGGTCCTCCTCCGATCCGCGACCGGCGATCACGACGGCCAGTGGGATCAGCAGCGCGCCGAAACGCTTGCTTATGTTGAAGAGAATCGAGAGCGGATGGAGCCGGCGCTCAGACGGCATCGACGGTGTTCCCGGGCAGGAGGTGATCGCGGATCTTCAACGCGACGTCGTGCCGAAGCCCCGGCAACTCGACCTGCGCGTTCTCGGTGCCCGCTGTATGGACCGTGAGCGTCGCCAGTCCGTACCGGCGCTGCAGCGGTCCCTGAGAGACGTCGGTGTGCTGTACGCGCGAGCGCGGCACCGTGGTGACCGAGCGGAAATAGACGCCGGACCGGATTTCCAGGCCGTCGGCATCGACGCGGTAGAACTCGAAGCGATAGGCCACCGGCGGCCAGCGAACCAGCCACACCGCCAGCAACACGACGACGACGACGAGCGATGCCGCCACCGCCATCGTGCCCAGGCTGGCGCCACGCGCAAGAATCAGCAGCGTCGAACCGCCGAGCGCCAGCACGGACGAGACGGCCACGGTAATCCAGGCGGTCTGGATCTGGAGATCCACGTACCTGGGATCGAGCGGCCGAACGACGCCGTCGGCGACAGAGGGCTCAGCGGGCGACTCGGCCTCGGGCGTGCCGTCCACCCGCTGAGTGTAGACCAGGCGCCCATCGGAACGCGTTCCCGCCGCGCCAGGGCGCCGGCGTTGACTAGAATCTGACGGTGCATCCGCAGTTAGCACTGGTGCGGACGGAACTCGCGTCCGCGGTGGCGGGCCTCGGCGCCGCCGAGGCCGAACGGCCCGTCGAGGGCCGGTGGTCCGTTGTCAACATCCTCGAGCACCTCGACCTCACATTCTCGAGGAACGCCGCGGCGCTGGAGCGTCGGATCGCGAAGGGACGGGAGGACAGACGGCCCCGGACGTTCAGGCAGGCATACATGCGGTTCGTGGTCGTGACGCTGGGGTATTTCCCCGAGGGCCGCACGGCACCCGCAATGGTGGTGCCGCAGGGACGCCCCTACGCCGGGCTCGCTGCTGACCTCGAAGCGCATCTCGCAGCGCTCGACCGCATCATGGCGGAGGGCGAACGCGTGCTGGGCGCGACGGGCGCGGTGCTGGACCATCCGGTCATCGGTCCGTTCAGCATCAACGACTGGCGCAGGTTTCACCTGGTCCACACGCGGCACCACATCAGGCAGATCAGGGCCCGCCGCCGCTGATCCGGCACTCCTGTAGGATCCGATCCCGATGCGTCTTGCCGCCACGCTGCTCGGCGCCGCCACGCTGCTGGGGTTGAGCGGTGTCGGCGCCCATGAGCGCATCACCACGGCGGTCACCTGGGACCGCGAGATTTCCGCGATCTTCCGCGCGCGCTGCGTGAACTGCCACCGCGACGGCGGAGCCTCATCGATCCCGCTCACCACGTGGGCTCAGGCTCGACCGTGGGCTCGCTCGATTCGCCAGCAAGTGATGACACGGCAGATGCCGGTCTGGAGCGCCGCTCGGGGCTACGGGGATTTCGCCAACGACCCGTCGCTGTCGCCTTTCGAGATCGCACTGGTGACGGCCTGGGTGGACGGCGGCGCACCGCGCGTATTTGTGCCGAAGGGCTGGCCTGCGATGCGGCTGCCCGGCCCGCCGGAGACGCCGCTCGCGCCTGATGCGGTCCCCGAGCCATCGCACGGACGGACGCGCGAAGTGGTGCTGGGTTGTAACGATCGGCCCGCGCCCGCGGGACGCCTGCTGGCACTGCGGCCGCAGGTTCCCGACCGCGGGCGATTGCGCGTGACCGCCCGGCTGGCAGACGGGCGGCTGGAGTCGCTCGGCTGGTTTCACGGCGCGACGGCAGCGGAGTCCTACTGGCTGCGAACGCCGCTTGACGTGCCGCCCGGATCAACGCTCCACATGGCGCCGACCGCCTCCGGGCCGCGCCTGATCGAATCGACCGGGGCCGCCGATCCGTGCCGGATGCGCCTCATCTACCAACGAACGACATCGGCACCGTAATCACGGTTCCGGCGCGTTGAAACTGCAGGAAGGCGTGCCAGGCGCCGGCCGACGGCAGCGACAGGTCGAACGACAGGAGAGGATCGGAGGGCGACCAGTCGGTCGCGTGTGCGTGCACCGATTCGGTCAGTCCTTCGTTCACGAGCAGCAGATGCGCCGCGGCGCCCAGATACGGCTCGAGATCGGCGATCGGCCGCCCGTCGCGCTCCCCGGCCAGCGCGATCCGGACGGTCGAGCTTCGACCGGCCTCGAGATCGGCCGCGAGCGCGCGGGCGCGAACGCCGCCGGCGAGGTTCGTCGCCGGCCGTGATGCTCGCGCGGGCCTCGCTCCTGGAGACAGGAGCGCACGGTGCACGCGCTGCGGCTGGCCCCCGGCCGGGACGAAGTCGGCGATGAGCATGTACGCGCCAGGAGGAACGACGACGCGGATCTCCGCGACGCCACCGGCGATCGACTCGGCGTGCACGTGCCTGAAGTAGGCGAAGTCGTCGCTGACGATGAAGACGTGGAGCGGCTTCTCGTGAATCGTCTCGAGCGCCGCTACAACAGGTCCCTTGCCGGGTTCGCGGAGCGTCAGGCGCAGGCCATCGATGCCGCCGCCACGAGCCGCCCGCATCGGCGCGATGTCAATCCGGTACTCGCCAACCTTCATCGGCGGGATCGGCACCATCGTCATTCTGCAGACGGGACAGGCGACGGGCGACGCCGCGCGCTGGTCCGGGTGCATCGCGCACCAGTGCGTGAGCGCCTGAAGCGCCTGAGCCAACCCGGGCACCTGAGGCGCGAGCAGCAACACCGCCACCATCGCCAGTGCGCGTATCACGCTGCAATTATCAACTACCCTAGTGCCGTGACGCACACCGTGATGAGACGGCTGCTCGTCGGCGTCTGGCTCACCGCGGCCACCGCGGCTCTCTACGTCTACTTCTTTCATCGCGAACGGCTCGAGGATCTCCTCGACGGCGCCACGACCACGTCGCTCGTGGCCGGAGGCGCGGTCTACCTGCTGCTGGGCTGTCTGCGCGGATTCACGCTGATTCCCGTCACGTCGCTCGTCCTGCTCGGCATCGTGTTCTTTCGTCCGTGGCCGCTTTTCCTGCTGACGGTGGCGGGCATTCTCGCGTCGTCCACGTGCGTCTATTACTTCGCCGAGGCGTTGCATCTGGACGAGGTGCTCCGAAGGAAGCACCTGAGGCGCATGACGCAACTCGAAGAGTTGTTGGGCCGGTACGGCCTTCCTATCGTGATCGGATGGAGTTTCTTCCCGCTGCTGCCGACCGATGCCGTGGTCTATGTGGCCGGCGTCGTCCGGATGCGCCTCGTGAAAGTGCTGCTGGGCGTGACCATCGGCGAGGGCGCGATCTGCGCCCTGTACATCTTCCTCGGCGACTGGCTCGTGACGGGCCTGGGGCTGCGATAGGCGACCGCCGAGGCTGAAGCCCCGGCCTACGCCTTGTCGTGACGCGCGAAGAGCGTCGTCTTGCCGTTCTTGTCGAACGTGAGGACGTCGTACGGCTGGAACGGTTTGAGGTCCATGCCCGGCGCGCTCTGGGGCATTCCGGGAATCGTCAGGCCCACGATGCCGGCGGGCTTCAGCGACAGGAGCTTCTTCACGTCGGCTGCCGGCACGTGACCCTCAATCACGAATCCACGAACGATCGTCGTGTGGCAGCTCTCGAGGCTGGCGGGAACGCCGAACCTCGCCTTGATCGGCCGCATGTCGCCATTGACGACCGTCGCCTTGAATCCGTTGGCTTCGGCGTGTTCCACCCACTTCTGGCAGCAGCCGCAACTGGGGTCCTTGTACACCGTGATGGGCTCGCTCCTTGCGGGCGTCTGGGCGGCAACGCGGGCGGCCAAAAGCCCGGCCAGGGAGGCGGGCACGAGGGCGAGGATCTGGCGGCGTGAGGGCATCTCGGACATAGGTCGAGTTTACGGTACGTAGGCGATGCAGTCGATCTCGACCCGCAGGCCGGCGCCCGGCAGGCCGGCCGCCTGAATGGTCGTCCGGGCGGGCCGATGCTCGCCGAACATCCGGCCGTAGACCGCGTTCATCTTCTGGAACTCGGACATGTCGAGCAGAAACACGCCGCAGCGCAGGACGTGCCCGAGGTCGGAACCGGCGGCGCGGAGAATGGCCTGGACGTTCTTCAGGCACTGCTCCGTCTGCGCCTCGACATCGGCGCCGGCGAGCTGGCCGGTGGCCGGATCGGTCGCTCCCTGGCCGGACACGAACACGAGCCGCTCGAACCCCATTCCGGCCGAATACGGACCGACGGGCTTCGGCAGATTCGGCGCAAACACAGGACGGTGCGGGCTGGACATGTGCAGGACCTCAGAACAGGCCGACGACCTTGCCGGTATCGTCGAGATCGATTTTTTCCGCTGACGGCGTTTTCGGCAGGCCCGGCATCGTCATGATGTCTCCGCAGACCATCACGATGAACTCGGCGCCGGCGGCCAGGCGGACCTCCCGGATGTTGACCGCGTGATGCGACGGCGCCCCACGCAGGCTGGCGTCCGTCGAAAACGAGTACTGCGTTTTCGCGACACAGACGGGATAGTGCCCGTAGCCGTCCTCCTGCAGCTTCTTGATTTGCCCGCGGATCTTCGTGTCGGCCGTGATCTCCGACGCGCCGTAGATCTTCGTCGCGATCGCCTTCATCTTGTCCCAGAGCGGCATGGCGTCGTCGTAGACGAACCGGAACGTCGAGCCGCCGGCGTCCATCGCACGAACCACGGCCTCGGCAACCGCGGTCGCGCCGGCCCCGCCGTCCGCCCAATGCGTCGCGAGCACGACCGGCACGCCGCTCGGGGCCATCAGCGTCTGCAGCAGCGCAATCTCCGCGTCGGTGTCGGCCGTGAACCGGTTGATCGAGACGACCACCGGCAACCCGTAGTGTTCCTTGATGTTGTGGACGTGGCGTTCGAGATTGGCGAGGCCCTTCTCGAGGGCCAGGAGATTCTCTTTGCCCAGGCTCGCCTTGTCCGCGCCGCCGTGAAACTTCAGCGCGCGAATCGTCGCGACGAGCACGCAGGCGGCCGGACGCAAGCCCGATTTCCGGCACTTGATGTCCACGAACTTCTCGGCGCCCAGATCCGCGCCGAAGCCGGCCTCGGTGACCACGAAGTCGGCGAGCTTGAGGGCCGCCCTGGTCGCCACCACCGAGTTACAGCCGTGCGCGATGTTCGCGAACGGGCCGCCGTGCACGAACGCCGGGTTGTTCTCGAGCGTCTGGACCAGATTCGGCTTGAGCGCGTCCTTGAGCAGCACCGTCATGGCCCCGTGCGCCTTCAGGTCGCGGGCGCGCACCGGCTTCTGGTCACGGGTATGTCCAACGACGATGTTGCCAAGCCGCTCCTTGAGATCCTTCAGCGACGTGGCGAGGCAGAAAATTGCCATGACCTCCGACGCCACCACGATGTCGAAACCGTCCTGGCGGGGATAGCCGTTGCCGGTGCCGCCGAGCGACCCGACGATGTCGCGAAGGGCGCGGTCGTTCATGTCCACGACACGCTTCCACTGGATCCGGCGCACGTCGATGCCGAGCTCGTTGCCGTGGTGGATGTGGTTGTCGACCATCGCGGCGAGCAGGTTGTTCGCGAGCGCGATGGCGGAGAAGTCGCCCGTGAAGTGAAGGTTGATGTCCTCCATCGGCACGACCTGCGCGTGCCCGCCGCCCGCGGCGCCGCCCTTCATGCCGAACACCGGCCCGAGGCTCGGCTCGCGCAGGCAGATGATGGTCTTCTTCCCGAGCCGGTTCAGCGCGTCGCCGAGGCCCACCGTAGTGGTCGACTTGCCCTCACCAGCGGGGGTCGGACTGATGGCGGTCACGAGAATCAGCTTGCCGTCCCGACGGGAGCTGAGGGTGTCGAGGTAGTCGAGGGAGATTTTCGCCTTGTAGTGCCCGTACGGTTCCAGATGTTCTTCGGGGATTCCCAGGCCAGCGGCGATCTCGGTCGCGCGCTTGAGCCTGGCTTTCTGGGCGATCTCGATGTCAGACAAGGGCACGCTGGTACTCCTTAAGACCGATGAACCATGAAGGTCATGAAGGGCATGAAGAACTTCATGGGTTGCACAAGACTCCAACGGCTTTTGAGATATTCCAATTCCCGCGGAACCCGACGCCAGAGAATAGCCCAAATCTCGGTGGCGTCCGCTTTGCAGTCAAAGCCGCCGATGCAGGCTTACACGAGCGAACTGGGACGCCGTGTGCTCGGTTGCGCGATCGAGGTTCACGCGACCCTGGGACCGGGTCTGTTGGAGTCGGCGTACGAGCGGTGCCTGGCGCAGGAATTTCGAATCCAGAGCGTGACCTTCGAACGCCGGGTGCCCTTGCCTCTCAACTACAAAGGGGAACAGCTCGACTGCGGTTACCGACGTATCTTCGGCTGCTCAAGCTGCGCCAGGCGTTCCTTCTAAACTTCAAGTCGAAGAGGTTGGTTGATGGAATCAAGAGCTTCCTCCTCTGACTCCCTCTCCCGGTCGGCCCGGCCAAGGCCGGGCCACCCTGTCGTGCCTTGATCGCCCTTCCCGGCTTCATGCGCTTCATGCGCTTCATGGTTCAACCGGGTTTCAACCCGAATTTGGAGGGATCGGCAGGAATCTATAGAATGCGTGCGTGGCCGCACCCTCCGTCGAACGACGCAAGCACCCACGGTTCGCGACCGCAGGGCGACTGGCCGGGCACCTGCTCGAGCAGGATCTGCCGGTGCGCGTGCGCGACATCGGACCTGGCGGATTCTCTGTCGAGACGATGTCGCCACTCGAAACGGGCGGAGAGCACCGAGTCCGCTTCATTGCCTACGACGACTGGTCCACGGTGCTGCCCGCCAAGCTGGCGAATTGCCGCCCTTCCTGCGCCGAAGACGGATCGCCGCTCTACGTGGTCGGCTTCGCGTTCGTCGACGGCGACGCAGCGGACACGAAGCGCACCGTCGCCGTGCTGGTCGAAAAAGTCACCGACGTCAAACTCTACGAGCACTAGCACGCATCCAGTTCTACAAGTCCTCCACGAGGACGACGCCCTGCTGGTTGCGTGCAAACCGGCGGGACTGGTGTGCCACCCCACCCGCGACGGTGACATGTCGAGTCTGATCGGGCGGGTCAGAATCCATCTGGGCACCACCGAAGGACGCCTGGTCAACCGGCTGGACCGGGAAACGAGCGGTGTGGTCCTGGTCGCCAAGGCGGCGCCGATCGCAGGCGAGCTCGGAAAGCTGATGGCCACGGAGGGCGCGGTCGTGAAGCAGTACTGGGCCATCGTGCACGGGCATGTGACCGGCGACCGGTTCACGATCGACGCCCCACTCGGCCGCGACGAGGCGAGCGTAGTGGCAATCAAAGACACGGTGCGTCGTGACGGCGCGCCCGCACGCACGACCGTCGAGGTTCGCCGCCGCCTCGTCGTCGACGGGCAGCCGTTCACGTGGCTCGATGTCACGCCGGCGACCGGGCGCAAGCACCAGATTCGCATTCATCTCGCGCACGCCGGGCACGCCGTTGTCGGCGACAAGCTTTACGGCCCCGACGAGCAGATCTACCTGCGTTTCGTGACGCGGGCGATGACCGACGCCGACCGCCAGCTGATGCGTGTCGACCACCACCTGCTTCACGCGCGGACGCTGGCCTTCGAGTGGCGCGGCCGTGGCTGGCGGTTCGAGGCCGCCGCCGACGCGCGCTGGGCGGCGTGGGTTGATTGACGCATCGAACACCGTCGCGGGAAGATCCAGTCCGTGAAGATTGAACATACGGCTTATCAGGTCGATGACCCGGTGGCGCTTTCCCGGTGGTACGTCGCGCATCTGGGCCTCGACGTCCGCCGCGCACAGACGGAAGCGCCGTTCGGACATTTTCTGGCCGACGACGGCGGCGCGGTGATGCTGGAGTTCTACCGTCAGGAGCAACTGCCGGTGCCGGATTACCGGGCCATGGATCCGCTCCTGCTCCACCTGGCGTTCCTGACCGCAGATGTCGCGGCCGACCGGGCGAGACTCATCGCGGCGGGCGCCACGCCGGTCGGTGACGTCATCCGCACTCCGGCCGGTGACGAAGTCGCCATGCTGCGCGATCCCTGGGGCCTCGCCGTGCAGCTGATTCGGCGCGCCACTCCGATGATTGAGCCGGGAGCCTGAGCCATGTCGAACCTGAACGAACCCATCCTGCCCGGTCGCGGCGCATCGGATTACGAGCGATACCTGCGCACGGACGAGTTGCTGTCGCTCCAGAAGACGGCCGCGGAGATGTCGCACCGCGACGAGCTCCTGTTCCAGACAATCCATCAGACGGCCGAGCTGTGGCTCAAGCTTGCGGTGTTTGAAGTGGAAGCGGCCGTCAGCCTGATCGACGCCGGCGAGACGTGGGCGGCGGTGCGGCTGCTGCGCCGCGCGACCGAGTGCCTCGATCTGGTCACGGACGGCACGATGAAGCTGGAACTCCTGGCCCCGTGGGACTACCACGGCGTGCGGCGCGCGCTCGGTCACGGCAGCGGCTTCGACTCCCCGGGCTTCCGACGGACGCACGATGTCTCGCCGGTGCTCGGCCAGGCGTTCGACCGGCTGCTGGCCGGACGCGGCGTCGATCTCGCCACGATCTATCGCGCGAGTCACGCCCACGAGGACGCGTTCCAGCTGGCCGAGCGCCTGCTCGACTGGGATCAGCGGCTGATGCAGTGGCGAACCACGCACCTGCGCATGGTCGAGCGGATCATCGGCGGCCACGTCATCGGCACGCAGGGCACGCCCGTGGAAGTCCTGGGCCGCCGCCTGGACGTCCGGTACTACCAGCCGCTCTGGGACGTCCGGAACGCCCTCACCGCCGAAGCCCAGACGAGTCCTGATCCGAGCGCGTGATGGAGTTCTTCGCCGTTGTCGTGGTCATCGCCGCCCTGATCGGACTGATGGTCTGGGCGCTGACGCACGGACGCGGCGGATCGACTTTTCGGGGCCCCGGTCCCGGCGCCGCTGGCGCCATCTACGACATGCTGAATGAAGACAAGCGCCGCGCGATTGAGATCATCGTCGAGGGGCGGGCAGAAAAGACAGATCCGGAAACTGCCGACGACCTGCCGCCCGACGAGGACGGGCAGGGTCCGGGTGCTGGTAAAATCCCTGTAACAACTCAATCGAGCGGCCGAGAATACTGACAGGAGGCACGCATGCCGTTTCGCACGCGCGGGTGGCGGGGGTTGCTATGGCTGGTGGTGGTCGCCGCCATGGCCGCGGCGTTACCGGAGGCCCGGGCCTTGCTGACGGCCGGCCTCCTCGGTGGCGTCGTCCTCGGCGTTGCCATGATTCTGGTGCGCCATCAGAATGGACCGCGGACGCCTGGACGCGGTACGCCCATTGTCTTGTTCCCACGCCCTGTGTCGCAGGTGAGTGACTACCTGTCACGTTCGCATCTGACGGCGCGAACGTTCGCCTGAGGCAGGGATTCGCGCCGGCTCGCAACGAGCGAAGCGAGTTGCTGCCCACCTGAAACAGCCTTGCAGCCAACGAACGAAGCGTGAGCGAGTGAGTTGGCGGTGAGGCAGGGATTCGAACCCTGCCGGCGCTACTTGCGGGGCTGAACCC
>CAZJTG010000060.1:0-17292 GCA_964548865.1 uncultured Solibacteraceae bacterium | reverse complement strand
TGCTTGCGAAGATCGCGGACGTCAATCATGGAACTCGGCTGATATTACGACGGGGGGTCCGGCGGGTTCCGCGAAATCGGCCAAAAGGGGCCAAGAGGCGGCGAGCGGCGCGGGGCATAAGATCGCGGGCATGCGTCGAACGCCGATTCCCCTTCGTCTCTGCGCGATCTCCACGCGAGTGTCGCTGTGCGTCGTGATCACTGGCGCGCTCCTGACGCTCGGGTCAGCCGCCTGCGCGTCCGCGCCACAGCGTCCGGCGGAGCAGTCGAATGCCCTGACGATGGCGGTGGCCTGGAAGCAGACGGCCGCGGAATACGAGGCGCTCTTCTACCAGGGCTTCAACGTCGCCAGGATGCGCGTCGCGGAGGCGGTGAACGGACGGGGCCAGGCCGGCAGGCGCGGCGCACGGCCGCTCGCCGTGGTCGCCGATCTCGACGACACGCTGCTCGACCATCGGGAGTACTGGCGGGCACTTGTGCGCGAGGGCATGGACTTCTTCGATGACGCGCGCTGGGACGCGTGGGTCGCGGAGAACCGTCCGGTCGCCAGTCCGGGCGCGGTCGAATTTCTGGAGTTCTGCCTGCGGTCCGACGTCAGCGTCTTCGTGATCACGAGTCGCGATCAAGGTGCGCGGACAGCGGAGATCGCGCTGGCGAACGTCGAGGCCGCCAGGTTGCCGCACATCGACCGCGAGCACCTGACGGTCGTGGTCGAGAGCTCCGACAAGGAACCGCGTCAGAAGGAGATCGCGGCCACGCACGAGGTCGTGGCGCTGCTCGGCGACAACTTGAATGACTTCCGGCGAATCTATTACGTCAAGGACGTCGAGGAGCGCCGCCGCCTGATGTCGGAGGACCGGCGGAGGTTCGGGGCCGAGTTCGTCGTGTTTCCCAATCCCACCGACGGCCACTGGGTTCGCGCCATCTTCGGTGACTCCGAGCCGCCGCCGACCGCGGAGAATCGCGCGATTCTCCGCAGGGCGGCAGCCGGCGGACCTATCAGGTAACTCGGCCGAGACTGGGCCGCGCTACTTCTTCTCGACGATATCGGGCGCGGTCGAGGCGGCGATCTTCATGATTTCGTCCATCTCGGCCTTGGGGACCTTGTTGGCCACCAGCACGGCCTGGAGATCAGCGGCGAGCGCGTTGAACTCCGCCTGTGTGATGCCCATGCCCTGATGCGATGCCTTCATCGTGCGTCCCGTGTACTTCTGTGGGCCGCCGAACGCCTGACTCATAAAGGCCACCAGGTGACCCTTGAGGGTGAGCACGAACGCGTCGCTGGCCTGGAACTTGCCGTCGCGCAGAAAATTCACCTTGGGATTCGCCGCGGCCTTGGCGACGAACTCATCGACCACCTTCTTGACGGCGGCTTCGCCACCGATGCGGTCGTAGAGCGACCTGGTCTTCGTTTGCGCACCGAGCGAGGCGCCAGCAACGAGTGCGACGGCGAGTACGGAACTGATCAATCTGGACATCGGCCCTCCTATGGGCGAAACGACTTGAAACAAAATTCTGATAGTGGCGAGTCCGGCCAGCCAGCGCAAGTTCCGGCCTCCCTTGGTGGCTCTACGGCCGCCGCGCGCCTCTGGATGTCGGGTCGAGCAAGCCGACGGGCTCTTCGACGCCCTCCCGTATAGTTGTGGCGTGACCCCTGACGAACCGGCCGATCAAAACGCCCCCGGACATCTGTCGTACTTCTCGACAATCACCGCGCGTTTCCGGGCTATTTGACGAAGCGCACCTCCGACCGTGAGCTGGCGGAAGACATTCTGCAGGACGCCTTCGCAAAGCTCGTGGACCGTCCGGATCTGGCCCCGCAGGATGAGGGCGCCGTGCCTTCAGTCGCATCGCGATGAGACCCGACTGCTCTGGTTCGACAGCAGTGGCCGGGAACTCAGCCAGCTGGGGGCCTCTGGTGCCTATTTCACGATCGCGTCGTCCCCCGACGATCGGCGGCTGTTGTTCGCGCGCTTGCGGCCGGAGCTCGGGACGTACGACATCTGGTCGATGGATCTGTCGCAGACGCCGGTGACCGAGTCGCCGGTGACCACCTCGCCTGGCATGGAGACCGGCGACCCTGGCTTTCAGATCGCAACGTCGATCTCACCGGACGGTGCTCAGGTGTTCTATCAACAGCGAGCGCCTCAAGGGACGTGGGGCCGCGAGTACCTGCTGCGCATGTCGCCCACCGGGCGGCAGGTGATTTACATCTCCACCAAATCGGGCCGGCCCCAGCTCTACGCCGCCGCCTGGCCAGCGGACGGCACGGAGCGCGCGCTGTCGACCGGCGCCGTATCGCGGGGGCGGTGGGGACGGGACGGTCGGTCTTCTTTCTCTCGGGCGGACAGATGATGGCGGCGGACATCGACGCGTGCGGCCGGCCCCGGCCGGCCCGGGCGCTGTTCGAGGCGCGTGGCTGGCTCGACTTCGACGTGACGCGGGACGGCCGCTTCATCGCCAACGTGTCACGAGTCGTCGCGCGCGAGCTGCCGCTGTCGGTGATCGTGAACTGGACCCACGGTCCGGCGCCCGTCGTTGGGTCAGGCATAATCACAATCTGAAGGCACCTGCATGAGTGATGTAACGACGCTGCTCGATCGTTGGAACGCCGGCGATGAGAATGCGCTCAGGGAGCTGATTGGCGTGGTGCATGGTGAGCTGCGCATTCTCGCGGCTCAGCAACTCCGCCGCGAGCGGCCCGATCACACGCTTCAGCCGACGGCGCTTGTGCACGAGGCATATCTCCGGCTGGCAGGACTGCGCGAGATGCCGGTCACCAGCCGGCGGCACTTCTACGGCGTTGCCGCGGAAGCCATGCGCCGGATTCTGGTGGATCATGCGCGGCAGCGGGCCGCGGAGAAGCGCGGCGGCAACGACATCGTGCACGTACCTCTCGAGACTGCTCTGAACGTCCCGCTGGATGTGCGTGCGGATTTCGTGCGGATCGACGAGGCACTTCGTGCGCTCCAGGCGCTGGCCCCTGAAAAAGCACGTGTGGTGGAGCTGCGGTACTTTGGCGGATTGTCGATCGAGGAAACCGCCGAGGCCATGGAGCTCTCTCCCGCCACCGTGAAGCGCTACTGGACGTTTGCACGCGCGTGGCTCTATCGCGCGCTCGGGGGCGAATGAGCGACGGGGATCTCGCCCGCCTGGAAGCGCTCTTCGCGGAGATGGTCGATCTGCTTCCAGAAGAAAGGTCTCGTGCTCTCGAGCAATGTTGCGCGGACCGTCCCGACCTCAGGGCGGAACTTGCCGCGCTCCTGACGGCGCACGATCGCCTGCGTTCCGGCGACATCGCCGCAGTGACCTCCGCCGCCGCGCCCGACGTCGGCGACGAGCTTGGCGTTTTCCGTCTCGTCGAGCGGGTCAGCGACGGCGGCATGGGCACCGTGTTCCGCGCTGAGCGGGCTGATGGCGAGTTCTCATCGGTCGCGGCCGTCAAGGTCATTCGCGGCACGCTGATTACCGCTGAGCTCCGCCACCGCTTTGCGATCGAACGGCAAATCCTCGCGTCGCTCCAGCACCCGAACATCGTCACGCTGCTGGACGGCGGCACCACTCAGGGTGGCCATGGGTACCTGGTCATGGAATTCGTCAATGGCGTGCCCATCGACCAGTACTGCCGGGACCGGAGCCTTTCGCTCGAGGGACGCCTGCGTCTCTTCCGGCAACTCTGCGATGCCGTGCACTACGCGCACCAGCGCGGGGTCGTGCACCGTGATCTCAAGCCCGGCAACATCTTCGTCGACGGCGCCGGCCGGCTGAAAGTCCTCGATTTCGGCGTCGCGAAGGTGCTCCACGCAGATCCGGCGGATGCGCCGACGCGCGAATCCGTGGCGGGCCCGTTGACGCCGAACTACGCGAGCCCCGAACAAGTGCGCGGCACCGCCGTGACCAGTGCGTCGGACGTCTATTCACTCGGCGTGCTGCTCTACGAGCTCGTCGCTGGCGCGCGGCCCTACGATGCCGGCACGCAGCCGCTCGATCGCGTCGTCGATCTGGTCGTCCTCACCGATCCACCGCGGCCAAGTGTCGCCTCCGGCCGCGAGCATCTCCGGGGCGACATCGACGCGATGGTCATGAAGGCGCTGCGGAAGGCGCCGGACGAGCGCTATAGCTCCGCGGCCGAGTTCGGTGCCGATATCGGCCGCTACCTCGCGCACGAGCCGGTGCTCGCCCGCACGCCCTCGGCCGGCTACGTGTTACGGCGCCTGGCCCTGCGGCACAAGCCGCTCGTCATCGTGAGTGCGGTGGGCCTCGCCGGGGTGATCGCGGCGGCCGGCGTGGCGGCCTGGGGTTGGCGCACCGCGCGACGCGAGCAGGTGCGCGCGGAAACGCGCTTTAGCGACACACGCGAACTGGCGAACGCGCTCATTTTCAGGATTCATGATGCCGTTGCGCAGCTTGCCGGCTCGACGCCGGTCAGGCGCACGATTGTCGATTCAGCACTGTCCTACCTCGAGCGGCTCGAACGCGACGCCGGCACCGGCGATGAAACACTGCGGGTGGAGCTCGCCGCCGCCTACCGTCAGATCGCGGGGATTCTGGGTGGACCCCAGGCCGCGAACCTCGGAGATCGCGACGGTGCCCTTCGGCAATATGAGCGCGCCCGGGCGATTCTGCAGCCCATGGTCGCGGCAGGGACGGCACGGTACGAGGCCGTGCGCGAGTTCACGCGGGTCAGTGGATCGATGGCGACGATCCTCGGATTGCGCGGAGAGAGTGCGAAGGCCCAGGCGATGACCCGGGAGGCCGTGGATGCCGCGAGCGCGTACCGCGCAAGACATCCTGACGATCGTCGCGCGCTTCAGAATCTCGCCGCGGCGAGCTTCGAACTGGCTTGGAACGCTCCTGGGGCCGAGCGGGCGGCCCGATGGCGCGAGACACTGGCGCACTACGATCAGCTTCTTGCCGGAGAGCCGGACTCGGCAGAGATCCAGCGCAACGTTGCGTTGACGGAAAAGTATCTCGCCGACCTCCTGCCGATCGACGAGGCCGCACCACACTGGCAGCGCGCCGTCGAACTGGACGAACGCCGGCTGGCAGGCGCGCCGGCGAATCGCCAGGCGCAGTTCGACACCGCGATTTCGATCGCCGGCCTGGCGCGGGTCTCGGAGTTGCGCGGCAACGGCGCCGAGGCGCTCCGGCTGCTCCGGCGAAGTGTCGAGATTCGACGCTCGTTGTCGGAGTCCGATCCGGCGGACGTCCTCGCACGCGAACGCCTTGGCGTGATGTTGACCAATCTTGCCCGCGTTCAGCTGAATGGCGGAGAAGTAGTGAATGCGAGGCTGTCGGCTGAGGAGTCCGTCCACCTCCTCGAATCACTGCAGGATGCCCGCGAACCGGGCCCCAACCTTGCCTATGCCTGGTTCCAGCTGGCACTGGCCGAGAAGGCAAGCGGGCGGACCGGGCGCGCCTGCGGCGCATTTCGCAGATCCGCGGCCGGCCTGTCGAATCGATCAGGATATGAGGCCCAGCTGAAAACCGCAGTCACGGAGCTACGTCGCTGCACACCTTAAGTTAACTGAGCCGTTTTCCCCGTCCGCTGCGCCACGTACCGGTAGAAGCCCCATTCTGGGGCTTAGGGCTTGACCGCCGTGGAGGCAGCCGTGAGAACGACAGGCACACTCAATCGTCCGATCGTCTGGCAAACCCTGGTGGCGACGGTTCTTCTGGCCATCGCCTCGCCGGCCTCCGCCACGTCCTTCACTGTGGCGATCGGATCGCCGGTGGGTACGCCTTCCTGCGGCGCCGTCAACACCACTGGATCCACGCCGGTGGCGGACACGCTCGTGTGCGCGCCAATCGGCGGCGCATCGCTGCTCGACGGAAGTGCAGCCGCTCTGTTGGGTTATACCGGCGGCAGCACGATCGCGGCGGTCGGGTCCGGCTATTTCGGTACTTCGTTCGGGATCGGGACGCAGAGCACTTTCTCAGACTATGTGACCTTTACCTCCGTCGACCCCAACGTGACACACGTGCCCGTCTCCGCGAACCTGGCCTATTCCGGCACGATGAACTCGACCGCCTCCGCCAGCGCGTCGGTCGACCTGTTCTATCACCTGGGCGGCGTGACGGGTTTCTTCTTCTATTCGGCTAACGACACCACGGGCGTCGTTCGCAACGACTTCGGTCTCGCGAGTGGCAGCGTGTCGGGAACGGTCAGCCACGCACTCCTCAACACCGGAACATATATGGCGCCCGTCAGCACGCCCCTGCTCATGACGCTGACGCTTTCGACGTTTGCCGGCGTCGGCGGCAGCGGGTCGCCGGAATCCGCGTCATCGCTTTTCAGCAACAGCTTCCAGATTCCAATTGGCATAGACGCGTTCGTGCTGCCGAACGGCGTCACCGCCAATGCCGGCACCTGGCTGGTGAACAACCGCCGCGTGGTGGCGGACGCCAACGTGGTTCCCGAGCCCGGCACCTGGGCGCTCGTCGCCCTCGGCCTGTGCTGCGGGAGCTCGATGCTGCGGCGTCGTCGGCTGGCGTCTCGCGTCGAATAGCCGACCAACGCTCCACAGCGCTTTCGTCCGTCGCGAGCACTCGCGAATTGATCTCTTATTTATTGGTGGGCCGCGCAGGAATCGAACCTGCGACCCTCTGGTTAAAAGCGAGATTCAATGGCGATTCGCTGCGACCGCCTGAAACGGCCTGAATACCTGTAAGCCTCGAAATTACCAACGTTTAAAACGATAGGCGGCATTAGGGCGGTCCCGAGGCGACATAAGGGGCGTTATCAGGCCTTCCCAGCGCCTCGGCATTGACACAAAAAAGATCGACGCCATTGCGCAGGGGCGTGTCTGGACGGGCCGGCAGGCCCTGGAGCGGGGCCTGGTCGATGAACTCGGCGGGCTCGACCGCGCGCTTCGCCTGGCGAAAGAGCGCGCCAAACTCGACCCCAACAAGGACGTCGATCTGCTGGTCTATCCGCAGGAGCCTTCGATCTTCGAGATCTTCGAGGAGTCGTTCGGCGGCTTCGCGTCGGCGTCGTCACGCGCCGGGTCGGCTGCCCGCCTCACCGGCGCCGAAGAACAGGTGCGGTCCGTCGAAGCACTGGCGTCAGTGCTTCGCCGCTTCCGTCGCGGCGAAGCCCTGACGCTGATGCCCAATGTATTCGTTCGATAACCTACAACCTACTACGTGCAACCTACAGCGAAGCCTCAAGTCGACGCCAGATAGACGGTCGCCTGGCGCGACGCCTACCAAGGCCGCGTAGTGGGCATAGAATATCTGCCTGTGCCAACCACGAATGACTACGAGCCTGAGGGCGACCGCCTCAATGGCTGGAAGGAGATTGCTTCCTATCTGAACAAGAGCGTCAGCTCGGTTCAGCGATGGGAGCGCGAGTTGAAACTGCCTGTCCGACGGCTGAAGACGGCCGAGGGGCAGATCGTCTCCGCGAGTCGGCGGGAGATTGATACGTGGCGCAACGGGTTGGAGCGGGGTGCGCTCGTCGAGGCGACGAGCGAACCAGTTACGGGCTCGCCTGCAGTTCCGAGATCGCCGGCGCCTGCTCGTGACGCGAGAACGAAGTGGCTCTGGCCGATGGCTTTCGCTGTCCTCGTTTCCGTCGGATGGCTGGCGTGGTCGACGTTCCGATCGTCGCCGCCCCGAAAAATGGCGGCGGACTTCGCTCTGGTGGGGAGGGCGCTCGAAGCACGGGAAGCGTCGGGTTCGGTTGTGTGGTCGTCTGCTTTTGATTCGGAAGTCAGTCCGCCTGCCAAGATGCCCCGGGGCGGGGGTAGGACAGCGGTCGTGCTGGACGCAGACCTCGACGGCGATGGGGTAACTGAGTTGCTGGTGCCAGTCCGAATGGCCCGGCCTGGAGTGTTCCCGCAATCAAGTGACGCGGTCTACGCCTTCAGCGCCGCCGGCGACAAGCTATGGAGCGTAGCACCGGCACAGCGGTTTTCCTGCCGGGGCAAAGTGCACCAGGGGCCCTGGGAGATCTCGGCGCTGCTGGTCACCGGCGAGCCGGGCCGACAGCGAATCTGGGCGGCCTACGTGCACGCGTCGTCGTGGCCGAGTTTCGTCGTCGAAGTCACTCCGAATGGCAGGGCGACCACGCGGTACGTGCAGACGGGCTGGATCCTGTCGCTGGCTGGGGTCTCAACGCCTGCGGGCTACCGGCTCGCCGCTGGTGGGGTGATCCACCCCGAGGATCGACCCTCCGTAGTCTTCCTCGACCCCGACGGGCCTCCCGCCATGAATCCTCATAGCGCACCAGGTTTCGACTGCGAAGACCTACCCACGGCGCCGCCGGAGCAGATCATCCTGCTACCCAACGGCGAGGTGGTGAGCGCTGACGGCCACCCGTACCTGATGGTCGACTCCCTCAAGCTGAGGAGTGGCCTCGAGGCCGAGATTGGCTCGCACCTGATCGTGCATTTCGATCAGCAGATGCCTTCGCATGTGGTCTTCAGCGACATCTATTGGGCCAACCATCGCGAGCTCGAGACGAGAGGCAAGCTGTCCCATTCGGCAGTGCGATGTCCCGCCGCTGGCGCGCAAGAGATTCAGACTTGGACAGCAGCGACAGGCTGGTCTCGCCGAATGGTCCCGTCCGCCAACAAGGCAGTTGAGGTCGCGCGGTAGGGCAGGGACGGCGCCTTGCCAGCGGCCACGAACGACGGCCGTCAGATGACGTTGAAGGGCTGCGTAGCACTTTTCCCTTTGTAGGTGACTGTGATTGTTGTCGACCCGAGTCTGATAGCCGACAGCACCCCGGCCGAATCGATCGTGGCTACCTGTGAATTCGACGACGACCATGCCAGCCCAGCTATAGTGACGCAGCCCGGTGTCGGCGCGGATGCAAGGCAGCTGGTTTCTATGCGGTCTGAGTACTGGACTATGACCGCAAACGGGTAGTTGATCCCGGCGTTTCCAACAGAGAACCCCACGATTGATATCGAAGTCACGCTGCCGGACGGAGCTGTCGATTTCGAGCAAGCACCGAGCGCCACAACGCACACTGCCACCGCACACACTTGAATAGTCCGCAACATGGGCACCCCTGCTGACGCACTGTAGGAGCCGGCGGCACTGGCGCCAAGCCTCAATCTGCTTCAGTGCACCGTCATTCCGCGTCGGAGAGGTCCGCGATCTCACTGACGTCAAGTTACGCGTCGATCGCGCAGCTTGAAGCTTGGAGTCCCCCGTGGACGTTCTGCAGACTTCGGTCCCTATACGGCGTCGGCGCGCGACGGCGTCCGCCGCTCTTCACAAGGAGTGACCGATGATTCGAACGCTCGTAGGTCTGATCGCAGTGGCGCTATTGGGGGCCACTTCCGCAATGGCCCAAGGAGTGGTACCAAGTCCTTCTCGAACCAATCCCTTTGGGCGTGCTCAACTGGCTACCGCGGTGCACGCGCTCGGCCAGCAGGTGACCCCGGGGCTCTCGCAGTCGGAGTGGCAGCGCCAACACGACAAGGCGTTGGCTGACAAGGCGACGGCCAAGCGCAACATGCTGATCGGTTTCGGCGCAATGGGCGCTGGGCTCGCAGTGGTCATGATTGGCGTCGGCAGCTGCGACGACTTGGACGACGTCCTTGACGGGTGTACGGGTGCCGGGTCTGGCGTGATGCTGGGCAACCTCATCTGGCTCGGCGGCGCTGGTTTTGGCGGCTATGGCTGGTACCAATTCACACGCGCCAACAACAAGCTCGATCTCCTCGACGTGCAGAAGGCCTCTGGAAGGGTTGCCGCCCTTGTCCCACTGTCTGACCGGCATTCGATCGTCGTCTCGAGGACGGGTGTGGGCTATAGGCTGGCTTGGTAGCGGACTGGCTGGACCGGCAGTGGCTTGCGTGCTGGTTCTTGGCCACGTGCCGTCGGAGTCGCAGCCGGTCGATTCAAGCAGTCGCCAACTAACGTACCTACAACCTGCAATTGGGGCTCCAACCAATTGCAGGTTGTAGGTTGCAGGTTGTTATCCGATTCCCAGCACGCGCCTGAACGCGTCGTCCGAGTAGGTGATCTTCATCTTCTCGTGCGCCTGATCCGTTTCGGTGGACGGTTTAGTTACGCTGCTTGAGTCAGTCTCCGTTCGTACGCCGCCGGGCTCATCCGGCCTGCGGCTGAGTGCCGGCGCCGCTGGTTATAGAACACCTCGATGTAATCGAACAAGTCCGCGTTGGCGCCGGCGTGGCTCGCGAACCAGTCGCCGATTTCGCTCTTGAGGGTCGAGAAGAACGCTTCCATGACCGCGTTGTCATAGCAGTTGCCGCGGCGGCTCATGCTGCCGGTGATGCCGTACGCGGCCAGGACCTCGCGATAGTCCTCGCTCGCGTACGTCGAGCCGCGATCGGAGTGATGGAGTAAGCCGGCGCCCGGGCACCGCCGCTTCAGCGCCATCTCGCGGCCACCGCGCGACAGAGATCGTGGTCCCAAGCCAGGAGGTACCGCAGCCGATGCGGCAGACTCAACACCCACTGACGAACTGGTACGTCAGGAAGGACACTGTCAACGAGATGCGCGGCGCGCTCCGCCATGCGGCGGCCGCCGCAGCTCGGACAGAGCGCGCGGCCCTTGCAGGAGAAGGCCACAAGGCGACCGAGCCCACACGCGCCGCAGCGAAACCGCGCGAAACCACCCGCAAGCCAGCCGCACTGGAGAAAGTGCCGAAACGCCCGCTCCACGAACGCCGGCAGTCCCTCGCCGTCACGAAGCTGGGCCGCATGCGCCCGGAACGTTTCAAAGTGGTCTCGGACGACTTGGTACAGAACGTTTGTGCCTGGAGACCGCGGCTCGTACTCGGCAGAGGCCAACGCCACGGTCGCGCGTCACGCAGGGACGCTGCCAGCTGGCGGGCATCAGGAACCGCCCAGAATCGCCGCCCGTACGCAGAACACTGGCAGAATCTGCAACGCGTGGGTCAGCCGAGATTGCAGTTTCTCCAATGGCCCTGACACGGGAGCGCGGGAACGCGCGGAACGGCCGAGGACAGCGACTAACCAGGGGCGCGCGCTGCGCGGAGTCGAGCGTGGTTTGGCCCCGCGGATCGGTGACGCTTACTGCCGGTCGCGTCTCGCGTGTGCCCAAAGCGTGCCCACAGCGCTTTCGTCCGTCGGTCGTACTCGATAATTTAGCCTGTATGTATTGGTGGGCCGCGCAGGAATCGAACCTGCGACCCTCTGGTTAAAAGCCAGGTGCTCTACCCCTGAGCTAGCGGCCCGCCGAGTTGATGATTGTTGCACACCGGCGCGCCGGCGAGGCGGCCTGACTAGATGATCCTCTGGCCGAAGGCTGACAGCGCGAGTTCCGTCCCGAGAACGGCGGTCTGGTTCTGCGAGTCCAGGATGGGGTTGATCTCCACGAGGTCGAGCGCGGTCAGCCGGCCTGAGTCGGCGACCATTTCCATCACCATGTGCGCTTCGCGGTAGTTCAGGCCGCCCCGGACAGGCGTGCCGACGCCGGGCGCGATCGACGGGTCGCACACGTCGAGGTCGAACGACACGTGAATGCCGCCCGTATCCGTGCCGGCGAGCGCGAGCGCCCGTTCCATGACCCGCGCAATGCCGTCGCGGTCGATGTCCTTCATCGTGAAGACGTGCACACCGGCGTCGAGGATGCGTTCCTTCTCGGGTGGGTCCAGGTTCCTGATGCCGATGAGGACGGTCTTGTCGGCGCGCACTTTCGGCGACCGCGTGCCGATGCGCGACAGCTCGGCGGGCTCGGGGCCGAGCAACGCGGCGAGCGGCATACCGTGGACGTTGCCGCTCGACGTCGAGGCGGGCGTGTTCATGTCGCCGTGTGCGTCCACCCAGAGCAGTCCGATGTCCAGCCCCCGCGCGGCGGCATGATCGGCCGAGGCGCCCACGGAACCGGCGGCCAGCGAGTGGTCGCCCCCCAGCACGACCGGCACCGCGCCATCGTTCAGCGACGCAAGCGTCTGCGCGTAGAGCTTCTGGCAGACACGAGCGATCTCCCGGACGTATTTCTTTTTTGGATCTCGCACGGCGTGCGTTTCTGGAATCGGCGTATCGAGGTTCCCCTTGTCGGTTACGGCAAAGCCCATGAGCGCGAGGCGTTCGCCCAGCCCGGCGATCCGGACCGCGGAGGGACCCATATCGACGCCCCGGCGGGCGCCGCCGAGGTCGAGTGGAACTCCAATGATGTGAACGAGCCGTGAAACCACGCTGTCACTCCTAGCCGGCCGGCGCAAGCAGCTGCGCCGTCAGGGTTTCGAGGTCTTGCATGCGGATGGGCTTGTACCGGACCGTGGCCCCGAGCTGCCCGAGTTCCTGGAGCACGGCTTCGCCCAGGAAGTAGTCCCCGGTGATGACACCGACCGGGAGCCGATCGAGTCCGGGCGAGGTCCTCAGCCGCCTGAGGAACTCCAGGCCGCCCATCTGCGGCATCTTCATGTCGAGGATGATGGCGTCCGGGGGCGACTGCGCCGCGTGCGTCAGGCCGGTTTCCGCCGACTCGACGCGGGTGACGCGATGCCCGCGAAATTCGAGCATCCGGGACAACGTCAGGCTCACCGCGGGGTCGTCGTCAATCAGCAGCAGCTCTGCCACGGGCGGAATTATCGCACTGCAGGGGCCGGGCGGCCGGGTGAAAGGTGCTACGATAGGCGCCAACGGGAGGCTCGGTGTCGCCCATTTTCGTGCGGCCGGTTCGCGAACAGCTCGAACACGACCGGCTGATCCGATTTCTGCAAGCCAGGTACAAGAAAAAACTCGAGGCGGCGATTAACGTCGGGGACGATCGCGTGGTTCCCGTGAAGATCGGCGCTGGGACGTTCTTTCCTGACCTCGTTCTGACCGCGGGCAAGAAGCTCGCCGGGCTGGTCGAGGTCGAAACAGGCGAGTCGGTCAACAACCTCGAGGCAATGGCACAGTGGGTCCATTTCTCGAAGGCTCGGGTGCCGTTTCACCTGTATGTGCCGGTGCCCGGGTACGATGCCGCCCGTCGTCTTTGCGCCGCCAATGGCGCCCGGCCATCGGAAATCTGGACCTATCGTCCGACCCACGACGGCTTCGAGCTGCTGAGGATTCACCACGACGCGGCGGCGGTCGCGTCGGCGCCGAAAGCGGCCGCGGCTCAGACGTCCAGGGACGTGAAGCCGTCGAAGGCAAAGGCAAAAACCCCGGCCAAGGCTAAGCCAGCGCCGGCTGCGCGAACGGCCAGGAAGCCGGTCAAGGCAGCGAAAACGAAGCCGAAGAAAAAGAAGTAACCGGTAGTGCCATTCATCCGCCAGAGCCGCGACAAGCGCGGCTTCGAACAGACGTACGTCATGCACAATGGCCGGCCCGGCGCCGGGCCGTCGCGGCCGCGCGTCTTGTACGTGTTTCGTTCGCCGGCGAACCTGCGAGTCGGCAGGAAAGCGCTCGATGCCGAAGTGCGGGAGGCGCTCGAGCACACGCACCCGGACCTCAGTTTCGACTGGAACTCGCTGACGCGCGACGCCCAGGTGTCGCGTCCCGACCCGCCGCCGCGTCCCCAGCGAAGTCGGCACGGGGTTCAGCCCTCCAGGGTTCCCGAATCGCCTCGGACGCCGCAGTCACCCGACGCGCCTCCGGCCTTGGCCGAGGACCGGACGCTGCTCGGAACCACGCTTGGCGCGGCCACGGCGGCGCGGTTGCGCGGCCGATTCGGCGACATCAGCCAGCGGATCGCGCGACGCTCCCGCAGCCAGGAGGAGCGAGAGGCGCTGACCGAGCGGGCACGGCCGCTCAATCCCGACAGTTGGACGGACGAAACGGCTATCCGCGAGCGCGCGGCGTCTATTGATGCGGAGCTGGATGCCCTGGCGTCGGCGCTGCCTTCACGGCGCCGAGGCAGGCGAGGTGGTCGTCATCGGACCGAGACCGGGCCGCACGAGGTCCGGGTGGCCGGTCCCGGTGGGGCGTCTGGCATAATGGCAGACGACGGAGATCGCCATGAACATCCCCTCGACTCGAGCCTGGATCGTGCGCCTGGCGCTTCCGATGCTGGCGGTGACGCTGGTTTCCGCCCAGCAGGGCCAGAAGCCGCCGACGTTCAGATCGACGACTGACGCCGTCACCACGGACGTCAGGGTCCGCGACAAATCCGGGAAGTTCGTTCCCGACCTCACGATCAACGACTTCGAAGTGCTCGAGGATGGCGTTCCGCAGAAGTTGTCCTACTTCGTGGTTTCGAACGGCGGCCGCATCCTGAACGAAATGGTACCTACGGTCGCGCCGGTGAGTGAAGGGCTCATCCTGCCGCCCCAGAAACCCAGCACCGATCAGTCGGGGCGCATCTTCATCATCCTGATCGATGACATGCACCTGCAGCCGCTCGATTCGATCAAGGCCCGGCGCGTGCTCGAGCAGATTCGCGATACCGTGATTCACGAGAACGATCTTGTGGCGTTGGTATCAACGGGCTACTCGTCGATCGCGACGTCGCTGACCTACGACTACAAGAAGGCCCGCTTCAACGAAGCCATCAAGAAGACGATGGGCAGCGGGATGACGGTGACGGAGATCATCAACGCCAGCCAGACGCAAGAGGGCCCGGCGGGGCTGCGGCACAACGCGTTCGTGGCGTTCTCGACCGCCTATGACACCCTCGAACAGGTTGAGAAGATCAAGAATCGCCGGAAGGCCTTTATCTATGTCAGCGGGGGCTACGACTTCAATCCGTTCAAGAACGCCAGATTCAAGGCCATCCAGGAAATGTACGGCCAGGGGCCCGGGACGCGGAACGAGGATCCGAACAACACGACGAACGGGCTCTCGGCCGAGGACACGAACCGCTATCGGAATCCCTTCGAGCAGAACGGCCAGCAGTTCGCCGAGTCCGACCTCATCGCGGCGCTGGCTGAGCTGACGCGCGCTGCGAGGCGGGCCAACGTCACGTTCTACACGATCGATCCGCGCGGACTCATCGCGGGCGCGGACATCAACGTCAACTTGTCCGTCGAGGAATGGCGCGCGTTCGTGGAGACGTCCGTCAGTTCCCTGCGGGTCCTCGGCGAAGAGACCGGCGGCTTCTGCATCTGCAACACGAACGACTTCAAGACGAAGCTGCAGCAGATCGACAACGAAATGAGCGACTACTACATCCTCGGCTACACCTCGAGCAATCCGGATCCGCTCAAAGTCACGCGGAGACTGGAGATAAAGGTCAAGCGGCCGGGGCTGGAGGTGTCGTACCCGCCGGTCTACCGCATCAGGCGGTAGGGTGTGCGGCGGCGGACTTCACCCGCTTGACGGCCTCGCGCAGGTAGTAGTCGTCCAGTTCCACGCCGACGAAGTCCACGCCCAGCCGCAGCGCGGCGACGGCGCTCGAACCCAGCCC
This sequence comes from uncultured Solibacteraceae bacterium, assembly GCA_964548865.1. GTDB lineage: Bacteria > Acidobacteriota > Vicinamibacteria > Vicinamibacterales > SCN-69-37 > DASUGC01. Next base: position 2,014 of record CAZJTG010000060.1, on the reverse strand, counting down.
GAGGAACGGATCCAGCATCACCCCGACGCGGTCCAGCCCGTGAAGGCGCGCGCACTGCTCCGGGATCTTTGGCGGAAATGACGCGGGATGCGGCCGATCGCGGTCACGGCTCTGGATCGTCTCGTACGGAATGAACCACGTATTGCCCCGGCAGCGCAGGCCCTCGCCCGCGGCGGCCCACCTGGCGATATTCGAGGGGTCCTGATAGGGGACACCTACGGCCTTCCGGTCCAGCCGCGTCTTGCCTCCCGGCGTGAAGTGGAAGATGTATTCGTGGCAATCGTTGACGAATCGGTCGCTGTTGATGGGTTTGTAGTGTCCGACGGCGACGTCCCGGTCGATTGGGCTCGCCGCACCGGCCGCCTCGCGGTCGATCGCGATCGACTTGACCCAGTGGATGGTGTTCTGGAGCTTGAGCCGGCGCCGCGCAACCTGGGCCACTTCGAGCGCCACCCAGGGGTCGGTTGGCTTGGCGCCGACGTTCAGGAACAGCGACCCCTTGGGCGCCATCACGCGGGTAACGGCCCGAATCCATCGGTCCGTCCAGTTCAGATATTCGGGCCGGGACAGGTCGTCCTTGTACGTCCGGTACTTGATGCCCAGGTTGTAGGGCGGGGAGGTGACAACGACGCCGATCGTGGCCTGTTCGAGCTCAGGCAGAACCTCGGTGCAGTCCCCGTGGTAGAAGCGCAGGGTCGAGCGTCCAACCCGCAGCTCGGAGTGCGGCCGCAGGGCGCGCCGCGACACCAGTGCCAAAGCCATACGGGACTAATGTCGGACGAAGAGTACGCACAGTACAGAGGTCTTCTGAAGGAACGCGCAAATTGGTAAATGAACGAGCGAGCGTCAGTGAGCGCGCCGCGCGAACGGAGCGGGGGGAAGGGGCCCCGCGCGTGAGCGCGTTGGGGGGGCGCGGGGGCGAAGCCCCCCGCCTTCTTACGACGCCCGAAGCCCGGCGGCGCTGAACCCGTGGGCGACACGGTCCGCGCTGACGGGCTGGTTGCGTTGGTGGCCCGGGTTCGCGCAGGCGGTGCCCTTCTCCTCGATGTAGGTCACCTCCCGATTCGTCCCGACGTCGCGGTACCGGCCTGACACGCAGCCGCACCCCATCGTCGAGAACCCAAGCAAGCGAACAACACTCATCGAAATCCCTCGCACCGACCACACTGCAATCGGTATGCCGAAATAGACGAGGTTCGGCGCGCTCCAAGTTCAGCGGATTCGCCTCGAACTTTCCTTGAATGCTGCGCATCTTCGTCGCGAACTGTGTCAGAGTTGCCGCCCTGCTGGATTTCTGACCCCAATCAGTTGGATTCGGCGTGGTCTCCGGCAGTTCGACTCCGGTACGCGACGCACATCCTCGTCGATTCGATGACGCAAAACGTAATGTCGCGCCGGCCGCCAGCCGGCCGATAGGTGTTTGTGCTGGCGTTTGGAGCGGTCAGCCGGCTGCGGACGTGACACGGGTCTTGCAGTCGAGCTGTACCCGGGGCGATCGGCATCGCCCTGACCGGCGCGAATCGCCGGTACTCGTTGCCGGCGAAGGGGTTGTGCTACGATGCGGCAACTTCTCGCCAGAAACAGCGCTTGACTCGTCTAAGGAAGCGGTAGCGGGGTTCTATTGCAGGTCAAGGCCGGAAAGGCAGTTCTGATTGCTGTCGTCTCCGCCCTCGTTGTCGGGGGCGCGGGGGTGTCGGCGCAGTCGAGCTCCGCCAGGAAACCGACATCGCCCGCGAGCAAGTCGACATCGCCCGCGAGCAAGTCGACATCGCAGAAGGCCTCCACGCCAGCGAAGGGCCCACAGACGCGGACGAGCCTGGCCAAGGCCCGAGCCGCCGCAGCCGAGCGCGCTCGGCGGGCCGCCGCGGCCCGCGCCCGGGAACGAGCCCGAATCGAGCAGGAGGCGATGACTCCGCGCTACCGCCGCGACCTGCTCGGCAACCAGATTCCAGAGGTCAGGGCTGCCGCGGCCATCGTGTTCGATCCCCAGACGAACGCCGTCCTCTGGGAGCAG
>CAZJTG010000059.1:0-17359 GCA_964548865.1 uncultured Solibacteraceae bacterium | reverse complement strand
TGGTCGACATCCGGGCCTGACCGACGTAGCCGGCCGGAGTTGTGACCGGCTGGATGTCGCCGGCGGGCCGGCCTGTCGCGGCGTCCATCGGCACCCGCCAGAGGTTCATGCTGCCGCCGCGGTCGCTGACGAAATAGAGGAACGACCCGTCCGCGTTCCACATCGGACTCCAGTCCACCGGAGGGTCGTTGGTCGCGCGCCACGACGAGCCACCCGCCGCCGGAATAACGAAGATGTCTCGAATACTCGACACCTCTTTTCCACCCAGAGTTCGGCCCATGCCCCAGTAGGCAATGAACTGCCCGTTGGGCGACCACGCCGGATGCACCGCGTCTTCTTCTGTCACGCTGGTGACCTGCCCGGTGTCGATCTGTACGACGCGGAGCTGACTCAGACTCCCACGGCTCGTTGCGATGCCCGCAGTCGCCGTGCCAAACGCGAGCCGTGTGCCATCCGGGGACCAGGCCGGATCGAAGCCCCCCGACGTCACCCGCTTCGGCGCCTCGCCAGTGCGGCCCATGACGAAAATGCCGCCGCCATCGCGGTCCGAGCGAAACGCAATGCGCTCGCCGTCGGGAGAAAACGCTGGTTGGACATCAGCGCCTGGCGCGTCCTTGGTGAGGTTGATCGCGGTCTGGCCCGTGACACTCTGCAGATAAATATCCGGGTCGCCGTCGGCGGCCGAGACGTAGAGAAACCACTTGCCATCCGGCGACAACGACGGCTGACCCTCGATTCCGCCCGCCGACGTCAGCTGCAAATGCTGCAGCGTTGGGATAAGTTCGGCCGCGGGTGCGTCGCGCCAGAACGCGGCCACCGTCGCCACGACCGCCACGACGCCCAGGGCTGCGGCGATGAGAGGCCATCGGCCTCTCGAGGGGGCCGGCGCGGCGAACCCGGGTCGATTCAGCTCGCCCGAATCCAGTTCCTCCCTGAGCGTCTGCAGTTCGTTCCGAAGATCCTTGGCGCTTTGATACCGCCGCTCGGGATCCTTGCGCAGGCACGTCTTGATCAGCCTGGCGAACGCGGCCGGCAACGCCGGATTGAGTTCGGTGGCCGGACGCGGCTGCTCTTTGAGCACCGCGGAGAGCACCGACAGGCTCGTGTCACCCTGGAAGGGACGCTGGCCCGTGCTCATCTCGTAGAGCAGCACGCCGAGTGAAAAAATGTCCGTGCGATGATCCACCGGCCGGCCTTCGGCCTGCTCGGGCGACATGTACGCCACGGTGCCGACGATCTTGCCCTCGCCCGTCAACTGCCGCGTCGGCTGATCGCCGGCCAGTCCTTCGCGCTCGCGCAGCTTGGCCAGGCCGAAGTCGAGGATCTTGACGCGGCCCTTGGGCGTCACGAGGACGTTCGCCGGCTTCAGGTCGCGATGCACGATTCCGCTCTCGTGCGCCGCGCTCACGGCATCCGCGATCTCGACGGCCATGCCAAGCATCACGTCGAACGGCAGGCCCGCTGTGGGGATCTTCGCGGACAGCGGCTCGCCCTCGACGAGTTCCATCGTGATGAAACGCGTCGCGCCGGCCGTCTCGAACGAGTGCAGCGTCACAATTCCCGCGTGGTTGAGCGCGGCGACCGCCTTGGCTTCGCGTTCGAAACGCTCGAGGTCGCCCGGGTTCGCGGCGAGCGCCTCTGGCAGGATCTTGATGGCGACGGTGCGGCCGAGCGTCAGGTCTTCGGCGGCGAAGACCTCGCCCATTCCGCCTTTTCCTATCTGGCGGAGAATCCGGTAATGGCCGAGCGTGGTGCCAACCATGGGGGTGGGCGTATGCTACATCGCCACGGCATGACCCTCACACCCGGCACGCGTCTCGGCCCCTACGAAATCGTCGGCCCTATCGGCGCCGGTGGCATGGGCGAGGTGTATCGCGCCACCGACACGAAGCTGAAGCGCGAGGTGGCGATCAAGGTGCTGCCGGCGTCGGTCGCCGCAGATCACGAGCGGCTCGCGCGGTTTCAGCGCGAGGCTGAAGTACTCGCGTCGCTCAACCACCCGAACATCGCCGGCATCTACGGGCTCGAAGAGTCCGCCGGCCTCACGGCCCTGGTGATGGAACTGGTCGAGGGACGAGATCTTTCGGAGTTGATCGGCGCGGCTGAAGCCACGCCCTACGGAACCAAGGGACTCTCGCTGGCCGACGCGCTGCCAATCGCGAGGCAGATCGCCGACGCGCTGGAAGCCGCGCACGAACAGGGCATCGTCCATCGCGACCTCAAGCCCGCCAACATCAAGGTCCGCGCCGACGGCACGGTCAAAGTCCTGGACTTCGGCTTGGCGAAGGCGCTGGCGCCTGAGGGCAGCGGCGCGACGAGCGGCGCCAGCGCCCTCACGCTCACATCGCCGGCGATGACCGCGATGGGGATGATCCTCGGCACGGCCGCCTACATGGCGCCCGAGCAGGCGCGCGGGCGGCCGGTGGATCGCCGCGCCGACATCTGGGCGTTCGGCTGCGTGCTCTACGAAATGCTCACGGCGCGGCGCGCGTTTGACGGCGAGGACGTGTCGCTGACGCTGTCACAAGTGCTGCAGCGAGAGCCCGACTTCGCTGCGCTGCCGGCCGACCTTTCCCCGGCAATTCGGCGCTTGTTCCGCCGCTGTTTCGAGAAGGATCCGCGCCGGCGGTTGAGCGCGATTGGCGACGCCAGACTCGAGTTGGAGGAACGAGACGAATCCGCATCGACGGCGCCAGCTTCCGCGCCGATGGCGCGGGGGGCACGGACGACACGGCTCGTGGCGGCCGTGGCAACGGCCGTCGTCCTCAGCGCAGCCGTCACGTACGGCGTAGCCGGATGGTTGACGAAAGTGCCCGCCGAACCGCAGCGCCTGACGGTGCTGCCTCCCGTGGGGCACGGCCTCGCGTCGGATGCCGCCAGCGCAGCGTTGTCACCCGACGGCCGCCGCGTCGCATTCATCGCGGGTGTGTCGCAGGTGACCGAGGCCGTCTGGATACGCAGCCTCGACGATCTGGTGGCGCGCGAGGTTGAGGGCTCCATAGGGGCGTCGTTGCCGTTCTGGGCGCCCGACAGCACGCACATCGGCTTCTTCGCCGTTGGGAAGATGTGGACCGTCTCGGCGGCCGGCGGCCGGCCGCAGGCCATCGCGGATGCGCCGGACGGGCGGGGCGCGACCTGGGGCCGGGGCGGCGTGATCGTGTTCGCATCGGGCGGTTCGGGCCCGCTGTTCCGCGTGTCCGAGAACGGTGGCCCGGTCACGCCGGCGACGACGCTCCACGCCGATCGGGGCGAAACAGGCCATCGGTTTCCGTCGTTCCTGCGGGACGGCCGGAGTTTCATGTTCGCCGTTCTGCCTCTGAAGAATGGCGTGGCCGATATCGATCTCGGTCTGCTGGATTCGACCGACCGCCGGACACTGATGACCGCCGAGAGCACCCCGGTGTATGCCGAGCCGGGGTATTTGATTTTTTCGCGAGACAGCATGATGGTGGCGCAAGCGTTTGACGGATCCCGGAAGGCGGTGACAGGGGACGCCACCTTGTTGGGGGACGCCCCGGGAGACATCGGGAACCGCTTTCAGGCCGGCAGTGTCGCGTCCGTCTCAACGAACGGCGATCTCGCCTATCTGACGACCGCGAAAGAGCAGTCCCGGCTGGCCTGGCTCGATCAAGCCGGCCGGGAGACCGGGACCGTCGATGTGCCCCCTGGTCCATATATCAACGTCAGCCTCTCCAGGGACGGACGACGAGCGGCCGTCACGTCGCTCTCCGGCGCCGACACCTCAATCGGTGTGGTCGATCTCCTGCGCGGCGGGCTCACGCCCATTGTCAATCGGCCCAGTGGATGGACAGGCCTGCCGGTGTGGTCGCCCGATAACAAGTTGATCGCGTTCAGCAACGACCAGAAGGGAACGACGAACATCTACGTCAGCGGAGCAGACGCCAGGGACATCAAGCCGCTCTATGAGTCCGCCGACCCGTTCAAGCACCCGATGAGTTGGTCACGAGACGGGAAGGTGATCGTCTTTACCCAACTCAGCACCAGGAGCGCAACCGATCTGTGGACCCTGGGATTGGACGACCGAAAGGCGGCGCCCTTCGTCAGCCAGCCTGGGCCGGACAGTTTTGGCGTGCTGTCTCCCGACGGCCGTTGGATGGCCTACATCTCGCAAGTCGCCGGGAGACCGGAGGCCTTCGTTCAAGCGTTCCCGGGCCCGGGCGAGGCGCATCGCGTGACGCGAGACGGCACCCAGGACTCGGAGATGTGGTGGCGCGACGATGGTCGGCAGTTGATGGTGATTGGCGCCGATCTCCAGGTGCTGCTCATTGACCTCACGTTGTCGCCGGAGTTCGTGGCGTCGGCGCCTCGGGCCGTCGGGCGCCTGCGCTTCGCCCCCGTGAACCAGCGCGCGGTGGATGCCACACCTGACTTGAAGCGGATGCTGGCGATTGTCCCCGAGGCGGGCAACAGCGCGAGATCCATCACGGTGCTCAAGAACTGGCTGCAGGTTCTGCAGCAGAAGATCCACTGAGGGCTCCCGGGTAGAATGCCCTCCGGAACGTCAATGCGAAAAGTGACTGAGCCAGAGACGATTACGCTCGACGAGATTCGTGTCCTCGCCAAGGCGCGTTTCGGCGACATGATCAAGGGCGTCGTCGACCTCGAGCGCGGCATCCTGCTGCTCGATGCGGACCTGCATGCCGATCAGGAGGCCACGCTGCTCGCCGACGGCTCGAAGCAAGCGAATCTCTGGGGGATCAACCTTTACCCGGATGTTGTTGGCGACGATTGGCTGGAGTTCGATTCGATGATCAACCTTCGTCCGTCGTTCGGCAATCGCTCGAGGAGCGTCGATGATGCCGGCACGCGAGCCGCGATTGGGGCATTCATTACGCGAACGGTACGCCGGTGACAGGGCCGCAGCACGCTGACGCCGCGAACGGTCGCTGGCAGAGCCTGTCGCTCTTCGAGCAATTTGGGAATGTCGGCAGTGAAATCAGCCGCGCGATTCGGTGGTCGACCAGGAACCCCGCCACGGCCCAGGCCGCCCTGTACCGCGGCCTCGACCTGTTCGATTTGATGCTGGATGACCCACGGCATCGCGCGTCGGTTGCGCGCTTGCGCGAAATCGCGCGCGCGCGCGAAGTGGTCGTGGATTTCCTCGCCGGTTCGAACGAGTACGGCTCAACCGCGGCGTCGCTGCAGAAATACTTCGATCAGTTTGCCCTGGCCGCGCGCCGGGTTCATCTTCCGGCCTGAGAGTCGCAACCGATTCGGTATCCACCGCGCGACTCGCGCTCTTCGAGGCGGACGACCCCGGCCGCTGACGACCGCCTTCCCGGACTCAGCGTCCGCCGGGCATGAAGGGCTGCAGCCCGAGGGTCAGCGGGCGGCCGGCGCCGCTATCGACGTCGCGGTTCACCAGGAAACGATCGCCGGTGATCGTGTCGAACTGAGGGTCGGTGTGATCCTTGATGTCGACACGGAAGAGCGCGCGGGGCGCACCGATCGCGACACCCTTCGATCCGGTGCCGCTTCCCACCGGCACGGCCATCAGCTCGCGCCGCGGCGAGATGAAAAAGAGTTCCCGTCCATCACGCCGCCACACCGGCTGGCTGCCTCCGGCGGCAGAGACCCGCAGCCGCTCGCCGGCGTCAGGAAACGAGGCGATGTAGATCTCGCCGCTTCCTGTTTCGTCTGAAGCGAATGCGACCAGGCGGCCGTCAGGCGAGAAGGTGCCGGCCTGCTGATCGAAGGGTCCGGCCAGGTACGGGCGCATCAATTGGTCGCGGAACGAGTAGGTGAGGATGTCCGTGTCGGCCTCGCTAACCCGATTAATCAGCATGTGGCCGCTCCGCGACCAACTGGTGGGGCTGAGTGAGACGGCTGGCTCTTGGACCAGGAGACGCGGCTCGCCAGCCGTGCCCAGGGTGAGCACGTAAACTGCCGCGCTCTTGCTGCCCTGCGTTGACACGAAAGCGATCTCGCGGCCCTCTGACGACCAGACCGGCCGCGTGTCGTCCCCGGACCAGGAGGTGAGCCGGGTCGCGGCGCCGCCCCGGGCCACATTCAGCAGCCAGATGTCGCCGCGGTTGGTCTGGTCGCTGATGTCGGTCGCGACGCGAGCGCCCTCGGGCGAAATCGCCGGCCCGTAGTAACTGGCGTTGGGGCCGAGCACGCTCACATCCCGCCCAGCCCGGTCGAGCCACACCAGCTCGTTGCTGATGGTGCCGGAGCTGCGCTCGTAGACGAGCCTGCCGGATGCGGAGACCGCGAAAGCCGCGTACCCGTTGCGGGGATCGAACCGGGCCTCCGCCGCGGCGACGAAGGGCTCGCCGAGCAGGGCCATCTCGTCGGCATCAAAGCGCTGCGCCCGCAGATTGCCTTCATGCCACCAAATCAGCACTCCGGGGGCGGCATACGCCGCGTTCGAGTTGGTGCGTAGCAGCGTCCGCCCGGGTCCGCCGTCGATCGAGCCGACGCGGATCTCTCCCTGCTCGGCCTTGCCGCCGTAGTCCCGCACCAGGTAGAGAAAATGCTTCCCGTCTGGCAAGAACGTCGGCCACACATGGACCTCATCGCCCTCTATCTTGGTCACCGGCGCCGATGCTCCGCCGTCGGCGGGGATGCGCCGGATGGCACCCTTGTTGCCTTGGCCGCCGATGAGAATGTCCCCCGATGTGTTCCACGTCCCGCCCTCGAAGCCGTACGGACCGATCGATTCGACAATGCCCGTCCCGGTGGTGATCTTCTTGAGCGTCGCGCCGGCGGCAAACGCGATCGCGCGGTTGTCCGGAGACCAGAAGGGACTCGACGCCTCTTCAGTGCCCGCCAGCAGCACGCCGTCCTCGCGGCCGATCGGACGGAGCCAGAGCCGCCTCACTCCGTCCTGACCGCGCACCACGACCACGAGCTGCGATCCGTCAGGAGACAGCGCGAGGCCCCGATCGACGTCAAAGCGCGCCGCAGCCGGCGGAAGAATCGCCGCCGTGACGCTGCCAGTGGGGGCGGCGTCCTGCTGCGCGCCGCGCCATGTGCTCCACGCCCAAACCATCGCGCTGGCAACGAGGGCGGTCGCGGCGAAGGGAACAACACGGCGCCACAGCGGCGGCGCGAGGCGGACCGCGGCGCCTGCGGCCGTCACGGGTCCGCTCGCGGCGGGCATGGCCGAGGCCGGATCCTCAAGGATGACCCTCGCCTCGCCGATGTCGCGCAGGCGTCGTCTTGGATCTTTCTCCAGGCATCGCCGAAGCAGATGGCGAAGAGCCGGGGGCAGGTCGGCGGGGAGCGCCGACCACGACACCTCATCCTTGATGACGCTGGCGAGCGTCACCGAGATGTCGTCACCCTGGAACGCGCGCTGGCCCGAGAGCATTTCGTAGAGGACGACACCAAACGCCCAGACGTCGGCGCGGCGATCGACCACCTTGCCGCGCGCCTGCTCCGGCGCCATGTAGGCCGCCGTGCCGATGATCATGCCCATCTGCGTGGCCCGGGCCGTCAGCGTCGGTGAGTTCATCGCGCCGGCGCTCGACGCGCCCGCCGGATCCATTGCCTTCGCCAGGCCGAAGTCGAGCACTTTTGCCGTGCCGTCGGGCCGAACCTTGATATTCGCGGGCTTCAGGTCGCGGTGAATGATCCCCTGCTCGTGCGCCGCCTCGAGAGCATCGGCGATCTGCCGGGCGATCGGCAGGGCGTCTTCAATATTGATTGCTCGCGGGGCCCCACCCCCGCTCGCGGCCGGTCCTCGGCTCGCAGACTCGCTCGGCCCGGCGGCCGCAGGCGCTGAGCGTCCCTGTCCTCCAATTAACTCCGACAGATCCTGCCCCTCGACCAGTTCCATGACGAGGGCCTTCGTGCCGTCGGCTTCTTCCAGGCCGTAGATCTGCGCGATGTTCGGATGGTTGAGCGCGGCCAGAACTTCGGCCTCGCGCTGGAAGCGGGCCAGGCGTTCAGCGTCGGCGACGAGGGCGGCCGGCAGCACCTTGATCGCCACCGACCGTTTCAGGTGGCTATCGGTCGCGCGATACACCTCGCCCATGCCGCCGGCGCCGATCTCGTAGGGACCAAGGCGGGTGCCGGGTGTCAGGGACAGGCGGGTTCATTGTAGATGAACGGGAGCTACGACCGGTGGCGGCCAGCGGGTCGTCGCACTCGACCCGGGTGGGCGCGCTCACGCTGCCGTGATGTCGGTTTTCGAGAAGTCGCCACCGACAAAGAGCAGGCTGTCTCTTGCCGTCTGCGCGGTGGCATAGGCCAGGCAGTCACCGTAGTTCAGCGCCGCGGCATGGCGTCCGCGGCCGAAGCGGCGAAACGCGTCCGCCGCCACACGCCACTCAGCCACACCGAAGGGCACGATGGTGACAGCCAGTTCCTGGATCAGGCCGTCGACGGACTCGGCGGTTCGCGCACCCTTCCGGCCCACGAAGACCAGACTGGTTTCCGCCAGCGTCGGCGCGCCCACGCGCACATGGTCCGCTTCCAGGATGCGATCAACCAGTCTGAGATAGCCGGGCTCGGCGAAGAGAATGGCGATGAGCGCGGATGAGTCCAGCGTCATACGCCCTCCGGGCCGTAGCCCAGGATCGCGTCTTCTTCGGCACGGGAAAGGACGCGGCCTTTCTCCTTCGTTGGCACGCCAGCCCATACCCGCTTCTTCAGGAACTTCAGCACCGCGGCGCGGCGGTCGGCGACCGGTGTGGCGACGAGGCGTCGCTTCCGCTCTTCGAGGGCCTTGCGAATGGCTTCGGTCTTCGTTTCGCCAGTCATCGACGCGACCTCCCCGGCGAGTCGCTCGACGGACGCATTCTTGATGTTCAGCGGCATGGTTACACCATGGTATACCAACATGGTGTAAGGGTGTAATTGCGGTCGTGCTCAAAGTGATGGCGATGGCGGTAGGGCGCATCACCGCGGGGTGGATCGCGTGGCCTGACTGAGGTTGTCAGGATCGGCCACGCGATCTCCCGGTGCAAGCTCGGCGTCCGCGATGAAGCGGACCTGCGCTGTGTCCTCTATTTCTTGTTCCAGAACGCCGGATCGGATGCGCGTGTCTCCGGCGATACGTAGCTCATCCCGGCATCGAGCCGGTACTTGTTGGACGTCTGGCTGATGACGCTCTCCGTGAAGAACTTCGAGAACATCGCCTGATCCTGAGGGGTCATGGCCTTGCCGGCGGCGTCACTCTCGGCCATGTTCCGGTCGAACTGGCCGAACGACGCGACCGACGAGAACGTGATGTAGGTGCCGGCTGGCATGCCGCCGGTCACTCTGTAGGTGCGCCAACTGGCGTTCGGCGCCGTTTTGGTCGCGATCTTCACGTAGGCCGCGTGCGTCGCGATGAAATTGGCGTCGTGGCCCGGCCGGATCCGCCAGATGGTCGTGTTCCAGAACCGCTGCTTGTTCAGGTCCGGAAACGCGCCGTGGCCAAGTTCGGGCGCCGCGACCGCTTCGATGATGTCCATGCCTTCCAGATGGGCGCCATCAGCCGCCGACAGACGGTCCAGCGTCGCCGACAGCGTGCTGTTCGCCTCGTCGCGCTCCATGGCCTTACCCCACGCGGAGTACGACTCCCGAGGGCCGACAAACCAGACCTCGGGGGCCCCGGTCATTGACTCCAAGGCCAGGTAGTAGTCCGGTGATTTCGCCAGCGCGAATGCTCTTGGCCAACCGGCCTCGGTCGCCTTGTGCGCGGCGCTGTGGCCGGGTTTGATCCGCTCGCGGTAAATCTGCACGAGTTTCGGCTGTGTCGTCGGCAGCGACTGGGCGACCATTGCGCCGCCGCCGGCGAGCAGAGCGGCAGCAGTGAGAAGCGCGAGAATCTGAGGGACACGAACACGCATGGGAGGACCTCCTACCGGCAGGGGAGCGAGATCGATTTGTCGGTGGCGGCATCCTACGGGGATACGCCGGGCGCGTCAACTCGGGGCAAGAGATCCTGTCAACGGTCCGTGCCGAGCTCCGTGACGAGGAGGCTGGAACTCGCCGGACGCTCCGCCGGCGCCTTCGAGCCCGAGCTACGGCGCACTGGCTGGATTGGATGACGTGCCAGTCAGGTATCCCGCGAGCCGGCCGAGCGCCTCGGTCATCGTCGCCTCGCCTGCCGCAAAACAAATCCTGATCGATCCTTCGCCGGATGGCCCGAACGCGGCGCCGGGCGCGATCGCGACACCCGTGCTGCGCAACAGATCGGCGGCGAACATGGTCGAGTCCGTGACGCCGGCGAGGCGTGGGAACGCGTAGAAGGCGCCCCGGGGCTCGGGCAGGATGACGCCGGGCAGCGTCCGCAGGGCGGCGGACACCTGCGCGCGTCGCGCCGCGTAATGTGCGCGCAGGTCGCGTACGCAGGCCTCGCCATCGCGCAAAGCGACGATGCCCGCCTGCTGGACGATCGACGTTGGATTGGACGTGATGAATTCGGCAGCCTTGTACAGCGTCCGGATGATGGTGTCGCTGGCTTGCGCCCACCCGAGGCGCCAACCCGTCATGCTGTACGTCTTCGAGAAGCTGTTCACGACGATGAGGCGGTCCTTGTCGTCGATCCATCGCGCCATCGACGACGCGATGACCGTGTCGAACGTCAGGCGTTCGTAAACTTCGTCCGAGAGCACGACGATGGCGTGCCGCGCGGCGATGGCCGCGAGGCCACGCTGCTCGTCGGCGGTCATCATCCAGCCCGTGGGGTTCGACGGGCTGTTGACGACGACCACCCGCGTATTCGCGTCGATGGCGCGTTCGACGCGATCGAGGTCGAGTGAGAACCGCGCGCCGTCCGCCGCCAGCGGCACCTGGCGCGGCTCGCCGCCGGACATCAGGACGCTGTTCACGTAGATCGCGTAGGCGGGCGAGATGATGACCGCGTTGTCGCCGGTGCCGACGAGCGCGCGAAGGGCGACGTGAATCGCCATCGTGCCGCCGACGGTCGCCATGACCTCCGACGGGCGGTACGAGACGCCCTGCAATTCGCGAATCTTGTCGGCGATTGCCTCGCGCAGCTCCGGTGCGCCGGCCGTGTGCGTGTAGAACGTGTGCCCGGCGCGTGCCGCCTCGTCGGCCGCGCGGCAGATGAAGTCCGCCGTCGGCAGGTCGGACTCGCCGTAGCACAGCTTGATCGAGCCTGGCATCGCCTCGGCGGCCGTGGCGATCTGGACGAGCGGCGATTCGACGACGGAAGAGAGTTCGGGGCGCATGGGCGCGGGGCGACCGTTCAGAGAAAGCTCGCGATCGACGCGAGCGGCTTCTTCGTGATCACCGGTACGCGCGCGTCGGGCGCCGGGTACCCGACCACGAGCAGCAGGAACGGCCGCTCGTTCGCCGGCCGGCCGAGGATGTCGTTCAGAAAGCCCATGGGGCTGGGCGTGTGCGTGAGCGACACCAGCCCGGCATGGTGCACCGCGGCGATGAGCAGGCCCGTGGCGATTCCCACCGACTCGGCCACGTAGTAATGCTTGATGTGTTTGCCGTCCCGGGCAACGCCGTAGGACTCCCCGAAGATCGCGATGAGTATCGGCGCCGTCTCGAGAAACGGCTTGTTCGCATCTGTGCCGAGGGCGTCGAGCGCCTCGAGCCACTCGGGGGGCGCGCGTCGTTCGTAGAACTCGCGCTCCTCGGCTTCCGCGGCCTCGCGAATGCGGTGCTTCACGGCCGGATCGCGCACGACCACGAAGTGCCACGGCTGCATGTTGGCGCCCGAGGGCGCCGTGCCCGCCGCGAGCAGGCAGGCCTCGATGACCTCGACGGGCACGGGACGATCCGAGAAGTCCCGGACGGTCCGGCGCCGCGACAGATCGGCGTGGAACTCGCGCGCCCGGCGCGTCATGTCGTCGGGCGGGTATTCCTGGTAGCGCGAGAGCGGCTGGAAGACGGGGGGCATACGCGCGTCTAGAACCCGAACATCTGGCTGAACTTGACGATCACGCCGCGGCCGGGCGGCGTGCCGTCGGTCGTGAAGCGCTGCTCGTTGTACACGATGTACAGATCGCTCAGCGGCCGGTGCATGACGTTGAACCGGATGTTGGTGTTGATCTGGCCCGAGGCGCGGTTGTGCTGCACCAGCGCATCGAGGAACATCGCTGTGGAGAAGGAGTAGTTTGCCCGGAGCGTCGTGATCGACGTGACGAAGCTCCGGTTCGGCTGGCGGAGCGTCGCCGCCGTTCGCGCGAGCCCGAGGCTTACGCGCAGGGCGGCGTTCGGTCGGTACGTCACCGTTCCCTGGATGGACGTCTGCGTGCCGTTCCACAGCCCGCCCCAGCCAGTCTGGGACGACACGCTCCACGTGCGGCTGGAGTTGGACGAGAGAAACAGGCGCCACGGGGTCCACTCGTAGTACCCGGCCGGAAGCGGCGCGACGCCAGCCGCGAGCGTGAGCGGGCGTTCGAGCCGCTGGGCCTCGGGGTTGATGGACAGTTCGGCGAAAGACCCGCTCTTTCCGGAAAACGTGTACCCCGCGTGGATGCTTCGCGCGACCAGCAGCCCCGAAGGATCGGTGTAGATGCTGCCGGCGATATGCGGGTGCATTTCGCGCATGCCGTAGCGGCCGAGCCACGCTGGCCGGGGCCGAACCCCGACGTCGATCAGGTACTTGCGAATGTTGGTTCGGCGTATGTACGCCAGGTCATCCCGGAATCCCTTGCCGATGACCAGCACGCCGACCTTACCGTGGAAGAACGGTCCCTCCCAGTTCACCGACGTCCGCGCGGCATACTGGCCCGGCCCGGCGCCGGGCGTGTCGCTCTTCATGACGTACGAACTCCAGTCGAGGATGCCGAACGGACGGATGTTCGCATCCACGCCGTACACGCGATTCGTGTCGCCGGCGCTGTCTGTGTTCGCGCGCTGCATGAAGATGGCGCCGATGTCCGAGGAGCCGAACAGGTTGCGCCGGGCGCGCAGCACTGAGTAGTTGTTGGCCGGTGTGCTGGGCGTGGACTCGGTCTGGATCGAGAGCGCACCAATCTGGAGGCCCGCCGCGCGGCCGGTGAGCCGCGCGCCGGCGACGATGGGAATCGCCGCGCCAGTGGGACTGAGGCCGATCCGCCGGCTGAAGAACAGCAACAGATCCTCGTCGGGCGTCGGCGTCGGGTTCATCCGGTTGCGCGCCGTATCCCCCACGTAGAACAGGCCCGCGTTCTCGAGAAAGAAGCTGCGCTTCTCAGGGAAGAACTGCGAGAACTGCGTCAGGTTCACCTGCTGCTCGTCCGCCTCCGCCTGCGCGAAGTCCGGCCGGGCCGTGACGTCGAGCGTGAGCCCGGGCGTGATCGCGTACTTGACGTCGAGGCCGGCGTTCGACGTCGAATCGAACTCGGACGAGCCCGGCGGGCGCACCGCGCCGCCGAGCGCGTAGGGCTTGATCTGCAGATTGCGGCCGGGCTTCGCGTCGGAGACGCCCTCGAGCAGGCCCGCGAGCGAGACCCGCGCCAGCGAAAAGGACCGCGGCACCGGCGCCCAGTACGCGATTTCGTTCTTCCGGCGGATCGTCCTGGCGAAGTTCACGCCCCAGTCCCGCCCCGGCTCGAAGCGCAGGGACGTGAGCGGAATCGCCATCTCAACCGACCATCCGTTCGCGAGTCGCCGCGTGCGCACGGTCCATGCCGCGTCCCAGCTCGCGTTGGTGTCGCGGCCCTCGTTCGTGATCTGCTGATCGGCCCGCGCCCCCGCCGAGTTCGTGGCGAAGAGAAACCCGTTCCGGCGATCCCCGAACGAATCGAAGATCACCTGAAAGGTGTCCTGATTCGTGAAGAAAAAGTCCTTGCGGAGATCGTTGACGATGATGCCGGCCGGCGACGAGTCGTAGAGCATCGCGCCGACGTAAATCGTGCGGCCGTCGGTGAGAAGTTGAACCGTCGTGCGCTCGGTGGACGGCTGGCCGGCGGCCGGCTCGCTCTGCACGAAGCCCTCCGCGATTTCGGCCGTCCGCCACGCCGCATCGTCCAGCGCGCCGTCGATCGCAATCGGCGAGGTCACGCGCGCGGCCGCGATGGCCGGGCGGCCGTCGGGTGCGCGGCGGGCCGCCGCCGCGGCGGGCGGGGCCGGGTTCCGCGCCGAATCGGCAGGCGCGATCGGTGGCGTGCGCGCCTGCGGTTCTGCGGCCACGCCGGTTGATGACACGACAAAGACGATTGCGACGAGCGCGCCGAAAGTTCGCACAGCGGGGGACATTATCGCTGAAAGTCCGCGCGGGGTGCGCGCGGGCCGCGCGCCGGTCGGCGCCCGGTCAGCGGATCCAGGAGCCGCGCAGAAACGTCGCGCCTCGCCGGGCGCTCGCTTCAATGACCCGCACGGGAATGCCGTCCGGGCGCGAGTACGTCACTTCGTACTGCGACGTGAGCGCGGCCGCGACGCGTCCGAGAATCGCGTCGAGGGCGGTCGTGGAATTCGCCGAGGCGTGGAGACCGCCCGTCGGTCCAGGCAGGTTCGCGAACATCGTCTCGCGCAGCGGCACGAGCGCCGGCCGGATTCCGCCGCCCGTGCGGATCGTCACCGGCCAGTACGCCGCCCCAGACTTGAGGACGGTTTCGGCGACGCTCTGTGGCGTGACCGCGCTGCCCTCCGGTCCCTCGAACGTGACGGACACGATGGCGCGCCGCGGGGATTCCTTCCTCGCGAGGTCCTGACTGGCCGCCACTAGCGCTTCGAGGAGCACGCCGATGCCCTGTTGACTCTGCACCAGCCGATCGGTCCACGTGGTGACTCGCTTCAGATCCGCCGTGAACGGCACGACGGTCGAGCCCGCATTGGCCAGATCGAACACCGCCACCTGCGATCCCGCCGTCCCGTTGAGCACCCGCCGGCTGAACGCCGAGAGGGCCCGCCGTACGTCCTGCGTCGGAAACTGGACGCCCGGCGGAGGGTTGGCCGTATCGACCAGCAACGCCACGAACAGGGCTTCGTTGTTCGGCCGCGCGTCGAGGATCTGGCGCTCGGTCCCGTCCTCGGTCACGATGAATTCGCGCGGCTCAAGGTCGCGAAGCGGGTCGCCGGCCTTGTCGAGCACCGTGACGAGAATCGATCTGGCCACGCCCGTCGGGGCCGGCGCCGCGGAAAGCACCGCGAGCGACGCCACGAGGGCGAGTGCTGCGACAGGTCGGACAGTTGCGCGCGCCATGGTTCCTCCGCGAACCACAAGGATAGCGCCAAGTGCCGCCGCCGTGGCGAGGGCCAGGGCCGCCCGGAAGGGAAACGCGGCCCGTTCCACCGCGTGCTCGCGCCAGGCGCCGTACCCGCGCGCGGCCGCCGCCGTGAGTGCGACGGCCCGCCCCGGCGGGCCCGGAACGGTGAGGAAGCTCGGCAGGCCCGCTGACAGATCGTCCTCGTAGTCGATGACATCGTCGATGACCTGGCACTGCATGGCGATGTGAAACAGCGTGGCGCGATTGGCCTCGCCGAACGTCGCGCGAATCTCGTCGGCGACCGACGAGGCGCCAAACGCGATAGACGCCGGGGCGGAAAGAGACAGCCGGGCCACCGCTTCGCGGTACGAGCGGACGTCGTCGAAACACCCGTCGGCGGTACGGGTAGACGGCCGCCGGCCCTCGAGTTCCCTGAGACCGCACAGGTACTCATGGATGCGGGCTCCGTGGCCGGCCGCTTCGAGCCGTTGTCGAGTCGCCTCGTAGGTGCCGCGGCACACCGGCTTGCCATCCCACTCCGCGTTGGCGCATGCCTCGAAATCCAGGAACGCGGAGAGGTCGCGGACGTGCGCGCGAGGCATCGGCCGCGATCGGTGAAGAACATGGAGCAGGTCGAGCGCGATCACGGCAAGGACGCGGAGGGGAGTGGCGGGGCTCCGGCGGAAGAACAGCGGGAGGCCCCGCAGAAAACAGCGGAGGGCGGTCAGGCAGGCGCGGACCGGCCGATCGTCACACATGGCACAGCACGACTTCCCTGGGACATCGCCAGCGCAACGGCACGAGGTCGCTGACGCCGCGGCTGACGACCAGCCGGGTCTGGTCGATGCGATGGCTCAGGAAGCAGTAGGGATAAAGGATGGTCCCGGGAAACAGGCGGCCGCCGTACTCGTATGCGACGATCTGGCAGCCGTGGAGATGTCCGGCGAGCACCAGGTGGTATCCGGCGCGGCGCGACGTTTTCCAGACGCGGGGATTGTGCGCGCAGAGGACCCGCACGTCACCCTCGAGGCGAGCGCGTGTGTCCGGTCCGGACACCGCGATCACGCGCGCCCCGTGCCTCAGGCGGGCGCCGCACGCGTGGATCCAGTGCCCGCCGCCATCGACGACGGCGTCGCTGACGCGGTCGAGGCCGAGCTCGTGATCGTGGTTGCCGCCAATCGCGAGGACGGGGGCGATGATCTGCAGCGACGCGACCAGCCGGCGCAGGCTCTCGAGCTCGGAGCCCTGATCGACCATATCGCCGCCGAGCAGGATGACATGGGGCGCCGAGCGCGAGGCGGCGTCCAGCACCTGACGGCTGAGCGTGCGCGAGCGGCGGCGCCGGAGGTGAATGTCGCTGATGTAGAGGAGCCGGCACGAGTCGTGCGACGGCGAGACGCGCTCCTCGCGGATATGCAGGGCGCGGTGGAAGCCGATCTCGAGGGGGCCGGCAGCAACGGCGGGACCGCGCGCCACGGGGCCAGCGTAGTGGAAGGACGGTCCCATTGTCAAAGTCCTTTACAATACAAAGTCCATCGCCGATTCTGAAGGAGAGAGATGGCCACATCGCGAATGCATATCTGGCTCGGGCTCGTCGTCCTCTCCGGCGTCCTCCTGGCCGTGGGTCTGTTCGGGCTGTGGACATACATGAGTGCCACCGCCACGCCGATGCACCCGAACCCCGCCGAGGTGGCGTCGGTGACGCGCTCGGCTCCGCCCGCGCGCTGGGCCGGCGCCGTCGCCCGGGCTCGGGAGGTCGCCCGCGCCGCCATCAGCGAGCAGAACCTGCCCGGTCTGTCCGTGGCCGCCGGCGTCGACGGCGAGGTGGTCTGGGCCGAAGGGCTTGGCTGGGCGGAGATTGACAGCCGGATCCCCGTCACGCCGCAGACCCGGTTCCGGACGGGCGGCGTCTCCATGGCGCTCACGTCGGCCGTTGCCGGGCTGCTCGTGGAAGCGGAACAACTGAAGCTCGACGACGAAATTCAGGCGTACGTCCCGACATATCCGCGGAAGCAATGGCCCCTGACCGTGCGGCAGCTCATGGCCCACATGGGCGGCGTGGTCAGCGACCGGGGCGACGAAGAGCCGCTGTCGGAGCAGTGCGGCCGCACGATAGACGTGCTGCCGCGCTTCTCGGACTCGGCCCTGAGGTTCGAGCCCGGGACGGCGATGCGCTTCTCGACGTACGGATGGACCCTCGTGAGCGCGGCCGTCGAGGCCGCGGCCGGCGAGCCCTTCTTCGCCGTCGTGCGCGACCGTCTCCTCACGCCGCTCGGCATGAGCGACACCTC
>CAZJTG010000058.1:0-17709 GCA_964548865.1 uncultured Solibacteraceae bacterium | reverse complement strand
GGTCTGACCCCAGTCTGACCCCGGTCTGACCCCAGTCTGACCCCGGTCTGACCCCGGTCTGACCCTAGAATGGCGGGGATGTCAGACGCGCCCGTGCCCGCACCCGAGTCCACCCCGCGCCTCGATTTCATTCGAGAAATCGTGAAAGCCGACTGCGCAAGCGGCAGGCATGGCGGGCGTGTGGCCACACGGTTCCCCCCAGAGCCGAACGGCTATCTGCACATCGGCCACGCGAAGTCGATCTGCCTGAACTTCGGCGTCGCGCGTGACTTTGGCGGCCACTGCAACCTGCGGTTCGACGACACCAATCCCGTGACCGAGGACACCGAGTACGTCGAGTCCATCCAGGAGGACGTCGCGTGGCTCGGGTTCACGTGGAACGACGTCCCGCTCTACGCGTCCGACTACTTCGAAAAGCTCTACGAGTGCGCCGAGATCCTCATCAACAAGGGCCTCGCCTACGTGGACGACCTCACGCCCGATGAGATTCGCGAGCACCGAGGCACGCTGAAGGAGCCGGGACAGAACAGCCCCTGGCGCGATCGCGCGGCCGCGGAAAACCTGGACCTGCTCAGGCGGATGCGCGCCGGTGAATTCGCGGACGGCGCCAAAGTACTGCGCGCGAAAATCGACATGGCGTCGCCGAACATCAACATGCGCGACCCCATCCTCTACAGGATCCGTCGCGCGCATCATCACCGCACCGGCGACGCCTGGCTGATCTACCCGATGTACGACTACGCGCATCCGATCTCTGATGCGCTCGAGCGCATCACGCACTCGATCTGCACGCTCGAGTTCGAGGATCACCGGCCGCTCTACGACTGGCTCGTGAACAACCTGCCGCTGCCGGGCACGCCGCAACAGATCGAGTTTGCGCGCCTTAACCTCACGTACACCGTGATGAGCAAGCGCAAGCTGCTCCAGCTCGTGAACGAGAAGCACGTGCGTGGCTGGGACGATCCGCGCATGCCCACCATTTCCGGCATCCGGCGCCGCGGTTTTACGCCGGAGGCCATCCGGCGCTTCGCGGACGAGATCGGCGTCGCCAAGCGCGAGAACGTCGTCGATGTGGGCCTGCTCGAGTTCTTCGTTCGCGACGACCTCAACAAGCGCGCGCCGCGCGCCATGGCCGTGATGAGGCCGCTCAGGGTCGTGCTCGAGAACTATCCCGAGGATCGCACTGAAGAGATGGACGTCGTGAACAACCCGGAGGACGCTGCGGCCGGCACGCGGAGGGTGCCGTTCGGACGCATCCTCTATATCGAGCAGGACGACTTCCGCGAAGATCCGCCGAAGAAGTTCTTCCGACTGGCGCCCGGCCGCGAGGTTAGGCTGCGAAACGCGTACCTCATCACCTGTCAGTCAGTCGTAAAGAACGCGGCGGGCGAAATCATCGAGCTCACGTGCACGTACGACCCCGCCACGCGCGGCGGCGACGCGCCGGATGGCCGCAAGGTGAAGGCAACCCTTCACTGGGTCAGTGCCGCCCACGCAGTCGAAGCCGAGGTGCGCCTCTACGACCGGCTGTTCACGCACGAGAGTCCTGGTACCGGCGACGCGGACTTTCTGACGCAGCTCAACCCGCAGTCGCTGGAGGTCGTGCGAGGCGCGAAACTCGAGCCGTCGCTCGCCTCGGCCGCCGCCGGCGCGCGCTACCAGTTCGAGCGCCTCGGCTACTTCTGCGCCGATCCCGACACGCAGCCGGGTGCGCCCGTGTTCAACCGGACGGTGACCCTGAAGGACTCCTGGGCCAGGGTCGCCGGGAGCTCATAGAAATGGGGCCGGTTTCTATCTCACCGCGTAGTTGACGCTCGCGGTCGTCATATTCCCCGCGCGGTCCGTCGCGACCACGGTGAACGTGTAGTTGCCGGCGACAGCCGTGTTGATTTGGGCGCCGTCGGCGACCGTTCCCGTGCACGACAGGATGCCGGACCCGGCGTCCGTGCAGGTGAAGTTTGCCGTCACCTTCTGCCCGATGCGATACGTCGCTGCCACGGGTTTTGTCAGCGCAACCACCGGCGCCACCGTGTCGCGGACCGTCACCGTAAACGAGGCCACGCTCGAGTTCCCACTGTGATCCGAGGCCGTGCACGTCACCGTTGTCACGCCCAGCGCAAACTTCGACCCCGAGGCGCGATCGCAGCCCACGAGCGGCGCTGCATCGACCTGATCAACCGCCGTTGGCAGCGCGAACGTGACGTTCGTGCCGTTGACGGACGCGGACTCCACGACGATCGGCGCCGGCATGTTGATGAGCGAGGGCGGCGTCAGGTCCACCACGGTAATCCTGAACGAGACGGAGGCGCTGATGCCGTCCGCGTCGGCCGCGTTGCAGGATCCGTTCGTGTGGCCGAGCGGCAGGAAACTGCCTGACGCAGGCGTGCAGGTCACCGGAATCGACTGGCCCCACGCGTCGACCGCGGTCGGTGCCGGATAGATGAAGACGCCTCCCGCCGGGCTGGTCGCGTTGATTGTCTGATCCACCGGCGCGTTCGAGATCACCGGATCGGATTGCCGTCCCACGGTCACGTAAAACGACGACATCGCGCTGTTGCTGGCGGCATCGGTAGCCGTACAGAACACCTGCGTCGTCCCCTTCGGGAAGATCGATCCGCTCGACGGCGCGCAGATCACCGGCACCGCGCCGTCGTAGGAGTCGTTCGCAGTCGGCGACGCGTAGGTCACCGGCGCGCCATTCGATCCCGCCGGCGACGTCGCGATGTTCGCAGGCATACCGCTGATCACGGGCGCCGTCCAGTCGTAGCACGCCGTGGCGCCGGCGTTCGAGGACAGCCCGGCCGGGCACGGCGTCGCCGAAGTAGCGCCTGGATCCGGCACAAACGAGCCGGCGGGTGCATCCGTGCAGCTGGTCGCGCCTGGCGCATCCGAGAACGTACCGGCCGGACACAGGGTCGCCGAAGAGGCGCCAGACGCCGGCACGTACGACCCTGCCGGCGCCGGCGTGCAGGCGGTGTCCGCAGGAGCAGCGAGGTAACTGCCCGCGGCGCACACGATCGAATCGATCTGGATGCGCAGCGTGGCGCTGCCGGTCGCGAGCGTGTTGGTGGCCGACACGGTCACGTCGAAGGCACCGACCACGGTCGGCGTACCTGTGATCTGGCCCGTCGCCGTGTTCACCGTGAGGCCGGACGGCAGCGGCGCCGCGTCGAACGTCAGCGCCCGCGTAGCGGCGATCGCGTAGTTGAAAACCGTTGCCGGATCCCCGGACGCGGTGAGGGCACTCGTGATCACCGGTACGACGGATGCCGGATCGACGACCCGCGAAACCGTCGTGATGTCGACCGTGTCATCAACGGTCGCCAGCAATTCGTCCGCGGACAACGTCACCGTGACGTTCAGTAGTTGCGGGTAGTCGAGTCCCCATCCACCGTTGTTGTCAATACGCGTCGCGTCCGGATGCGCGACGACAAACTGGTTGTTGCCTGGATTCCAGGTGTAGTGACCGACCTCGTTGCCGTCGCGGCCGTTCGGGTCCGCGGTTCGGTCGCCGTCCTGTGCCATGAAGTAGGCACCATTCGCGGCGAACACAATCACCGCCGAGGCGTTCGGGAGCGTCGTGTCACCGAAGCGCCAGGCCCCGACAATCGAACCCGCACCTCCGGCGATGCGATGCACAGGCATCGGACAATCCGTGGTGCATGGAATAGACGGCGTCAGTGTATCGCCGGTGACTGACACGGTCAGCTGCGTTATGCCGTTCGCACCCTCGAGACCGTCGTCGCCGTCGGTGGACAGTTTCGTCACGATCGTCAGCGCTCCGCTGTTCTGATCCCACCAGTACAGGCCGCGGTTGAAGCCGATCTGACCGATCTGGTAGTAGCTCCCGTCGGCCATGAACACAATCACGCTGTCGGGACTGTTCGGGTCTTCGGCCCACGCGCCGACGATGGACGTGTTCGCGACGGGCTGGGGCAGCGGATTGAAGTCCTTGAGGTAGTCCGCAGCGAAACTGATGACGAAGCCTTCCAACGTCCCGTTGTGACGTCCCTGCCCCCAGACCACCCGGCCGTCGCCGGAGATGCCCTGCACGGTGAGCTCCTGCCAGCCGAGCTGGTTCACGTCGATGCCCTCTTGGCGCAGCGCGGCGTCGATCTGAAACCATCCGTGGCTGTTGTGGAAGTAACCAAACTGCGGGCCGTTGCCAGTGCCGCCACTCGCCGAGTACGTCACGGCCACCACCGATCCATCGTCTGTGAGTCCCCCGACAATGGGCGACCGCCAGAGCGAGTTCGGTGAACCAAGTTCAGTAATTTGGTTCGTGGCGGCGTCGAAGACGTACACCTCACCGTTCTGATTCGCCGAGGTGTTGCCGATCACGAGTACCTTGTTGCCATCCGGCGTCACGCCGTGCGCACGATTCCAGGTGCCGCCATCGCTCAGCCGCGGGATGGCGGCGGCCGTAGGTGAACCGGCGACATAGCGGAACGCCTGAAAGTCGCGCTGGTTGACTCCACCGATCACGGTAAAGCCCCAGCCCACCATCACGGTGCCATCGGCCGACATGCCGTGGTTGAACGTGCTGCTGCAGTTCTTGCCGGCGGGCAGTGGAATGGCCGCGAGCGTGTTGTTGTTCGGATTGTACGTGGCCGCCCGCGTCCCTCCACATCCGGAGCTCACCGTGCCGTACATCAGGCTGCCGTCGGCCTTGAGCGCCAAAGCCGTCCCGGTCGATCCGGCGGGCACCACCGTCATCGTCGGCCGATGCACACGTGAGACCTGAAATGTCTGACCCGTGGGACCAGTCCGTGACTGGCTGGCAATGTACTGGCCATCCACCGTGATGCCCGAGGCGATGAGGCCGTTCACGGGGTTCGATGGATTCGAAATCAGATCCGGCAGGACCTGCTGCGTCACCTGACCGCCCGCGATCGTCCAGAGCAAGCCGCTTCTGAGCGTGTTGCCGTTGCCGACGGCGTAAATGGTGCCGTCGGCCACCATCGTCGCATCACGCACCTGGCTGGCAGGCCCGGAACCCATTCCGTAGAAGGCCGCCAGATGCGACGACGTCGGCACTGCAGGCGGGCCATCGGCAAGGCGGGCGTGGCCGGAGGCCATGACGGCGGCGAGAAGGACGAGAGTTACGGCAATTCTGAGGAGGCTGCGCATGGCGTAAGATTGGGCCCTTGCGTCCTCGGCAGACTTAAGCAAGTTCTAAGGAATTGCTGATTTCGCAACCGATCCGTGCGATTCAAGTTTGGTGATTTCATCGTGGACACTGATGCGCGGCAGTTGCTGCGCAGTGGTGTCCCCGTTCACCTGTCACCGAAAGCGTTCGACCTCCTCGCCGGCCTCATCAATGAACGGCCACGGGCTGTAAAGAAGGAGGAGCTGCACCGTCGGCTCTGGCCCGAGACGTTCGTCTCAGACGCGAGCCTCGCCATGCTGGTGACGGAAATCCGGGCCGCGCTCGGTGAGCGGGCCAGGGAACCCCGCTACCTCCGCACCCTCCATCGGCACGGCTACGCGTTTCAGGGAGACGCACGCGAGGTGGTCGAATCGGCCGTCGGCGGCCCGGCGGGGTTCTGGCTCGTCACGGCCTCGGGACAGATCCCGCTCGCCATCGGCGACAACATCGTGGGGCGCGATCCGCGGGCTCGGGTCTGGCTGGATTCACCCAGCGTGTCCCGTCAGCATGCGCGGATCCTGATCGACGGGACGGGCGCCACGATCGAGGACCTCGGCAGCAAGAACGGCACGCGCGCGCGTGACGTGCATGTCACCGGCGCCATCCCGCTCAGTGACGGTGACGAACTGCTCTTCGGTTCCGTTCGCGTGAGCTTCCGGTCCTCGACGATCGAACCGACGCGCACGGAAGTCGAACCTGCCTGATGCCGCTCACCATCGGCTCCCGCCTCGGTCCTCATGAAATCCTCGCGGTCGTCGGTGCGGGAGGCATGGGAGAGGTGTACCGCGCGCGCGACACGAACCTTCATCGCGACGTCGCGATCAAGGTGCTGCCGCAGGCGGTGGCCGGCAATCCACGACGCCTGCTCAGGTTCGAGCGAGAGGCGCGCGCGCTCGCCGCGCTGAATCATCCGAACATCGCGACCGTGCACGGCATCGAAGGGCCGTCGGACACATACGGCCGGGCCATCGTGATGGAGCTCGTCCTCGGGGACGATCTGTCTGTCCGCATCCGGCGGGGCGCCCTTCCACTCGGCGAAGCCCTGTCCATCGCTCGACAGGTCGCCGAAGCGCTCGCCGCCGCGCACGACGCCGGCATCGTTCACCGGGATCTCAAGCCGGCCAACATCAAGGTTCGCGATGACGGCACCGTGAAAGTGCTGGACTTCGGCCTTGCGAAGGCCGGCGGAACGGACTCGGACGGCGACGCCGGGTCGGGCGCCGGAGCGGAAAGCGGATCGGGCGCTGGATCGGGATCGAGCGAGTTGCCCAACACCCAGACGCTCGGCGCGGAGATTACCGAGGATGGCGCCGTGCTGGGTACGGCCGCGTACATGGCGCCGGAACAAGCCAAGGGCAAGCCCGTCGACAAGCGCGCGGACATCTGGGCATTCGGCGTCGTGCTGTTCGAGATGCTCTCAGGTAAACGGCCCTTCTCCGCGCCGGAGGCGCTCGACACGATGGCCGAAGTCGTGGCGGTCGAGCCCTCGTGGAGCGCGTTGCCCGCCGACACGCCGGCGAGCATCCGGCGGTTGCTCGCGCGGTGCCTGACGAAGGACCGGAGGGACCGCCTGCACGACATCGCCGACGCGCGCCTCGAGATCGATGAGGCCCTCGATCCCTCGTCCAGTGAGGACAGCGCGCGCATCTCATCGGCCCGTCGACCGAATCGTGCGTGGGTGGCCGGTCCGCTGGCGGCCGGTCTCGTCGCCGGCGCGGCCGTGACCGCCGCGCTCTGGCCCCCGCGCGCGCCGGCGGCGCCGTTGACCTACGCCAAGCTGGATGTGACGCCGGCGGCCGAACTCGACTCGGCCGGCCTGAACGATCAGGTCCTCATCGCCGCCGGTGCACGAACTGCGATCGCCTGGTCGCCGGACGGCAGCACGCTTGGGTTCATCGGCGTCGAAAGCGGAGTTCGGCGGGTGTACGTGCGCGAACTCGGCAACGCAGCGGCACGGCCCGTCATCGGCACGGACCACGCGCGCGCGTTCACGTTTTCACCGGACGGCAGCGAACTGGTGTTCTGGATCAACCAGGACCTGATGCGGGTCAGGGTCGCTGGCGGCCCGGCTGTCAGACTCTGTCACGCGAGCGACTTTGGAGGCGTGAGCTGGGGCCGGACTCGCATTGTCTTCACCCAGGGCAGTCTGTGGTCGCTGGACCTGACGACGAGGGGCGCTCAACCACAGGCGCTCGTGGACATCGGCGGACTCGTCCGGAACAGCACGCCCCACCTCTTGCCGGACGAGAACGCCGTGCTGTTCACTCAGTACGAGCATCAGTGGACGTCGGGCGACGAGCGCGTGATGGTGCTGGACCTCGCGCCCGGCTCAACACCGCGCGTGCTTCTGCCGGACGCCGCAGATGCCCGCTATCTGCCGACTGGCCATCTGGCCTTCCTCAGGCAGAGCACGCTGTTCGTCGTGCCGTTCGATGCGACGTCGCTCGAGCTTCTGGGGGAGCCGGTGCCGGTCGTCAAGGACATCGCGCAATCGAAAATGGCGTGGGACAGCGTCGACCTCACGCTGGCGGGACACTTTGCGATTTCGTCCCGAGGCGCGCTCGCGTACGTCACGGCGGCGCCGCCATCGTTTCCCATTCGTGAGCTCGTGGCGATCGATCGCGCCGGACGCATGACGCCGATCGGTGCGCCGCAGAAGGGCTACCGGAACCACATCGGTGTATCGCCTGACGGCCGGAAGATCGCGGCAACCGTCCAGCAGGACAATGAAGTTCACATCTTCTCGTACGACCTCGCGCGCGGCACGTTGTCGCGCATTGCCGATTCCATCCGGGGTGAAGTCATCTTCGGCGACTGGGCCCCCGACGGGCGGATTGCCGCGGGTGTCGTAGAAGGCGGTGATATTTCCGGTGTCCTGATTGAAGCCGACGCGGCCACGTACTCACCCATCAGTCGTTCCGAGGGTTTCTGGCCGAGTTCGCTCTCCCGGGACGGCGTGATGGCCGGCATGCGCTTCGGCGACATCTGGTTTTTTTCCCCCGCCCTGCCCAACGGTTCCATGGCCTTCGAAACCAGGGCCGCGGCGGAGTTTCAGCCGGTGTTTTCGAACGACGGCAAGTGGGTCGCGTACGTCTCCGACACGACCGGGCGATTCGAGGTGTACGTCAAGCCGTATCCGGGCCCCGGAGAAGCCGTGATGGTGTCCGCTCGGGGCGGTGCGGGGCCGACGTGGAGCGCCGACGGCCGGGAGCTGTTCTATCTCGAGCCCGGGACCGGTGCCGGCGGCACGAACCGAATGCTGACGGTGCCGATGGCGAATCGCGCGCGGCCGGGCACACCGCAGCCGCTCTTCTCGTACGCGCCCGGGAACATCCTGCCGGTGACGGGCGTATTCACGCCCTATGCCGTGGCGCCGGACGCGAAGCGGTTCTATGCCGTACGACAGCTCCCACAGGCTCGCGTCAAGGTCACGCAGGTCACGCTCGTCCTGAACTGGCTCGGGACGCTGAAGTAGAACCGGCGCTTGTGCGCGTCGCCTATTTGATGAGCGTCATCGGTGTGCTGGAATTCTGATAACCCTCGGTGAGGTTCGTGGGCGGCGACCCGGACCCAGTGCCCTGGTGATGGAGCGCCTTCCAGTACGTTCCTTGAACCGTCGTGCCCGTCAGGGCTCCAACAAAGGCCTGTGTGCGAGTGGTGGTGAAGGCGCCCTGAGTCGACACTTCCCGTGAGGCAAAGACCAGCGAATCCAGCGGTCCCAGATAGTTGATACCGAACGGACCGAAGTTGTTGACGGTAAACGGCGGACAGCCGAAACCCGAGGGAGTTCCCTCGGCGCGTTCCGTCCAGCTCACCAACATGAACCCCGTGTAGCCGCTTGGTTCCCGGGACAAATGAATGCTCATCGTGCCGTCGATACGCATCGTGACGGAACAATTTGCCATCACGGCGCCAGTATCCGTCCGAACGACCCTGACGTTGTACGGGGCGTCGATGCGGAACTGACTTCTGTATGTGCCCTCGGCGGATGGCGACGGGGGCGCTCCGGAGGGTGGCGGCACGGCATTCACCTGGGCAGGCACGCCGCCGGGCGCCGATCCTGAACCCATCACCGAAGTACCGGCCACAGTCGCGGTAATCGAGTAGCCGCCTCCGGCCAGGGAAAAGGTGTTGTTCGCGAACGTCCCCGACAGCTGAACCACCGGACCGGCGTCCGTGACGAGTGTGCCGCTGGCTGACGACGACTGCGCGGACAGCGTTGGCTGGACGAAGTCGATCAGTGTGGTCAACCAGGATGGAGTGAGCCTTCGATTCGCGAAGGTCGAGCCGCTGGACTTCGTGAGAAGCAACATGCCCCCAAGTCCCCCGCCGCCTGGAACGATCAGCGTGCCCACGTACGTACTCACCGTGACGCTCGCACCCGGGGTTGGAGTTGACGGGGTGCTCGGGCTCGATTTCGAACAAGCCAGCGTCAGGGCGACGAACGCCGAGACAAGTGCGAGAGTACGCGTCATCAGACCCCTCCGCGCCCACGCTAGCCTCAGCAGGGCGTCGGAGTCAGAAGGAATCCCTAATGAACTTCCAAATTGCTGGTCCGTCCTGGCGATCGCCTGTCGAAGTAGACTCGGCTGACCTGCGGGATTACATGGCGCTCACAGCCACGGTGTACAACTTCCACATCGACCTCGCAGACGCCGACCGGGGCGTCTACGACACGCTCGAATTGCGGATGGCCCGGCATCCCTCCGAGAGCGAGGAGTACTTCGTCGCGCGACTGCTTGCCTACTGCCTCGAGTACGCCGAAGGCATCCAGTTCTCGAACGGAATCTCCGAGCCCGAGGAACCGACCGTCGCGGTGCGCGATCTGACCGGAGTCATCAGGGTGTGGATCGAGATTGGCGGGCCGGCGGCCGCACGGCTTCACAGGGCAAGCAAAGCCGCGGATCGCGTGGTGGTCTACACGCATCGCGACCCGGCGCAGCTCTTGCGCGAACTCGCGGGCGAACGGATCCACCGTGCCGCCGAGCTCGAGATCTACAGCTTCAACCGCGAGCTCATCACCGGGTTCGTCGCCAGGCTCGATCGGCGGATGGCCATGGCCATCTCGATCTCAGACCGCCACATCTTTGTCGCGCTGGACGGTGCGACCCTCGAAGGCGGCCTCACCACGCACCGGCTCAGCTGACGCGCGTCACCTGCGGGCTGTTCTCGGGCCTGGGGTTGTGCGAGAGTTGGCGGATGATTCCTCATCTTCAGACGCTCATCTCACGCGAGCTCGACGCGCTTGCACGCGAAATCCGGCTGTACCCGGACGACGGCAGTCCCTGGACCATCGTGCCGGGGTGCCCGAACAGCGGCGGCAATCTGACGCTGCATCTTGTGGGCAACCTCCGCCATTTCATCGGGGCCGGTCTGGGGAAGACCGGCTACGTGCGCAATCGCGACGCGGAGTTCGGCACGCGTGGCGGCGTGTCACGGGACGAGCTGTTGACGCTCATCGACCAGGCAAACGTGGACGTGGCGGCGACCTTCGCGAAGCTCGAACCATCCGTGCTCACCGAGCTCTACGTGGCGCCGGGCGATCGAAAGATCGAGACAGGCCTTTTCCTCATGCATCTGGCCGTGCATCTCGGTTATCACCTCGGGCAGATTGACTATCACCGGAGAACGGTGACCGGAAATGCGGCGAGCGCGGAGACGCTGCCAATTCAGCCGCTGGTGCGGTGACGGCCGGAGGAATTCGGATTTACCTGCGCGGAGGGGTGCGCGCGTGATCTATGCTGCTCATGGAGACACACACCATGGTTGGAAAAGTCACGGAGATCACGTCCACGTCGAAGAAGGGCTTTGAGGACGCGATCGCAGGCGGAATCACCCGGGCGAACAAGACGATCCGGAATATCAAGAGCGCGTGGATCAAGGAACAGACCGTCCGCGTCGAAAAGGGGAAGGTCGTCGAGTATCAGGTCAACATGCTGGTCACGTTCGTGCTCGACGACTAGCACGCCTGATACCGCGACACCTCGGCTGGCCTCGCGATCAGGTCTTTCAGCCTCGGCGCAGCCCCGGCGATGTACGGCGCGGCGGCGTGCAGCTTCAGCGCATCTTCGCTGACGAAGGTCTCGACGAACGTGAAGTCGGTCGGGTCGTCGGCGTTCTGCAGCAGCTCGTACTTCAGGCAGCCCGGTTCGGCGCGTGAGGGATCGATCAGCGACAGCAGGATGCGACGGACCTCGGCGACGGTTTCCGGACGGGCACGATGACGGGCGAGTACGTGGATCGGGGACATGCCGGCACGTTACTTCAACACGACCCTTGCCACCACTGGAAAATGGTCGCTCGGATACCGATCGTTGCGGCTCGTCCGAACGATCGCGGCGTCGAGCACTTCAGTTCCCGGCTGCGCGAGTACGTAATCAATCTTGTCGCCGGTCGTGGCGCCGAACTTGAACCCGCTGAATGTGCCGGCCGCCCTCTCGTCGGGATGCTTCGCCCGAAACGTATCGATGAACAGAGGCGCGGCGCCGTCCCGGGCCGCCGTCAGCCGCGCAATCGCCGGGTTCGTTTCGCCGACATTGAAATCACCGGTGACGAGCACGGGCTCGGTCGGCGAGCGGCGCGCCGCGATGCGGTCGGCGAGCAGTGCCGTGCTGCCTTCGCGCGACGGCTGCGATTGATGATCGAGATGCACGTTGAAATGCCAGAACGCGCGGCCGTCGCGATCGATGAAGCGCGCCCAGGTGCAGATCCGCGTGATGGTATTACCCCACGACCGCGACGCCACGACGTCCGGCGTGTCTGAAAACCAGAACGTCCCGGCATCCGACACGCGGAACCGGTCGCGCCGGTACAGGATCGCCGCGTACTCCCCGCGCGTCCGTCCATCGTCACGCCCGACGCCGACGACGCCGTACTGCGGGAGTGCCGTGAGCATCTCCTGAATCTGGCCGTCGAGCGCTTCCTGGAGGCCGACGAGATCGGCGTTCGCGTCGCGGACCACGTCGAGAAGGAACTCACGCCGCAGCGCCCAGCGGTTCTCGCCGTCGTTCGCCGTGCCGTAGCGGATGTTGAACGACATCACCGTGAGCGGAACGCCCGCTGCGGCGGGCGCGGGCGCCTGCGCGTCGCGCGCGGACGGAGCGGCCGCCAGCAACACCGTGGCCAGGACGAGTATCGCGGCGAATGCGCGGCGAGTAACCGGTGCAGACATCATCGGGCCATCTTAGGCGAGTGACAGCCTGAGGGCACGCTCGCGGAGGAGCGGCCGCCGACGGGCGTTCGGGGGCGGCGCCGGTGTTGTATCCTCTTGCCCGCATGAAATTCCGTCGGGGCTGGCTCCCGAGCCTGCCATTCGTCGTCGCCGTCGTTGCGACATCCTGGGCCGTCGGCGATCTCACTTCCGCACCGTCAAGCCCGGCGGTCTCGCCGCAAGCAGACAACTGGCCGGCGCCGGCCACGTTGAAGAACATCTCGAGCACACCTGGGGTCGTGGAGCTCAACCTGACCGCGGCGCCCACGCAGCTCGAGTTCCTTCCCGGACAGCCGACGGAAGCCTGGGCCTACAACGGCATGGTGCCCGGGCCGACCATTGAACTGCGCGAGGGCGATCTTGTCACCGTCCATTTCACGAACAAGCTCAAGCAGCCGACGACGGTGCACTGGCATGGTCTGCATCTGCCGGCGGGATCCGACGGCAGCCCGCTCCATCCGGTGCTGCCGGGCAGGAGCCGCGACTACGTATTCCGCATCCGGCCGGATTCGGCGGGCACGTACTGGTATCACCCGCACCCGGACATGACGACGACCGAGCAGGTCTCGAAGGGCCTGTACGGCGCGCTGATTATTCGCCCCGCGAAAGACCCGCTCGAAGGCATTCCCGAACGCCTGCTGGTGCTCTCCGACAACCGTTTCACGGCCGCCGGCGCGGTGGACATGCCCGATCACATGTCGATGGCGGGAACCATCGACGCGCAGAACGGCCGCGAAGGCGAAGTGCTGTTCGTCAACGGCAAGACGATGCCGTCGACGTCGATCCGGCCCGGGGAGCTTCAGCGCCTGCGCATCATCAACGCGGCGGCGGCGCGCGTTTTCAGGCTGTCAGTCCCGGGACAGAAGATGATCCACGTCGGCAACGACGGCGGCCTGTTCGAGAATCCGCGCGAAGTCGACGAACTGCTCGTCGCCAATTCGGAACGCGTCGAAGTCCTGGTGCGAGGCGGCGCCCCCGGAAGCCGCACGGTGCTCAAGACACTGCCGTACGACCGCTATTCGCCCCAGACGCGTCCGAAGAACTGGGAGACGCCGCGCGATCTCATCGAGATCAACACCACGACCGATGCGCCGGTCGCGCCGGTCACCGTCCCTTCATCGCTGCGCGTCGTGCGCCCGATCGACATTCGGAACGTGGCTGCCCGTCGCACGATCGTCTTCAGCCAGGGCATGATCAACAACCAGCTCATGGACATGAAGCGCGTGGACGTCCGCGGCCGGTTGAATACAACCGAGATCTGGGAAGTCCAGAACGTCGTGGAGATGGATCATCCGTTTCACCTGCACGGATTCCAGTTCCAGGTGCTCGACCGCAACGGCGTGCCCGAACCGTTCGTGAGCTGGAAGGATTCCGTGAACGTGCCGAAGCACAGCAAGGTTCGATTCGCGGTCAGGTTCGAGAACTTTCCGGGCAAGTGGATGTTTCACTGCCACATCCTCGACCATGAAGACATGGGGATGATGGGCATTCTGGAGTTGCTGCGGTAGTCCAAGGAGGTTCGATGCGCGCGTGGGGTCTCTCTTTCAGGAACGCGTTCTTTGTTGTGGCGTTGATCTTCGTCACCGCGGTGGCGGTCCGCGCTGTCGGCACGGCCGCAGCCGTCGACGACGGGACGCAGGCCACGGCCGCACAACAGGACATCGTCCTGCGCGGGCGGTACCTCGTGATCACGCACGCGTGCGGCGAGTGTCATGGGGGCGGAAACGATCCGTCGCACAAGGGCTGGCTCGCCGGGCTTGGCGCCTCGGAGCCACCAGTGGAGTTCAAGATCGGGCCGCCGCCGTGCGGCGTTGATCCGAACGCGAAAGGATGCTTCACGACGCGCCCGCGCAATCTCACACCGGACAACGACACCGGCATGGGCCGATTCACGGAGCGACAGTTGTTCAACGCGCTGCGCTTCGGCCTGCGGCCGGAGGGCACGCCGGATGTGACGATCACCGGCACGACGCCGGGTAAAGGCAACTTCCCCATGCGGCCGCAGTACGTGGCGCCGCCCATGCCGTGGACGGCGTGGCGCCACATGTCTGACGCGGATCTTCGTGCGATCGCGGCGTACCTCAAGCGCGGACTCAAACCCGTCACGAACAAGGTGGCGCCGAGCGAGGGTCCGCCGGATTTCTGGGCGAGCTTCATGGTGCCGGAAAACATCGGGCTGTATCCCGCGCCGGCGTTCCCGACGGCGAACGAGCAGGCGCCGACCGCCGCCCAACGAGCGCGCGTTCTGCGCGGACGCGCGCTCGTCATCGATCACGGCTGCGGAGACTGTCACGGGGGATTGTCGGATCCATCGAGAAAGGGATGGCTCGGCGGCATGACCGATCCCAGCCAGGCGTTCGTGATTGGTCCGTGTTTTCAGGATCCGAAAGCGCCGTGCTTCGTCGGCCGGCCGAAGAACATCACGCCGGACAAGCAGACGGGTATCGGCCGCTGGACGGACCAGCAGATCTTCAACGCCCTGCGCTACGGTCTGAAGCCCGAAGAGACGCCGGACATGAAGATCACGTCGTCAAAACCGGGCGTCGGCAACTTCCCGAAAGACCCGAAGTACCTGGGCCCGTTCATGCCGTGGGCGTCGTGGCGGCACATGACGGACGAGGAACTATGGTCGATCATCGCGTATCTGCGGCACGCGGTGAAGCCGATCAGCAACACGGTCGCGCCGAGCGACGATACGCCGGATCATTGGGCCAGTGCAGTGGCCACGATGGGATCGCATCCATCACCGGCGTTCCCGACGGCGAACGAAGTGAGGAGAAAGTAACGACGGGTAACGACAGGTGACGACGGGCCCGAGGAAATGGGGCCGGGCGGCCCCATTCACTGGGTCAGGGAGTACTTCATCAGGCAGGCGTTGCGGCCAACGCCTGCCTCTCGCTGCAGGATGTGCGTGAGTTTGCGCGACAGGGCGCAGTCGGCGCCCTTGCCCTCGCGCCGGCACTGCGCGTTCCAGCGGGTTTTCGCGTCAGACTCGGCCTTGGCCAGGCAGGCTTCGAGGGCGGTCCCCTGGCTGCCCACTCGCACCTTCATCGTCGACACCGCCTGGGCTTCCGCCTCAACCTTGTTGCGCGCCGCGGCGGGCCTCGCGATGTTCACGTAGTACGACCCGGCAAAGAGCAAGAGGGATACGGCTGCCGTAGTCACGGCAACCCGTGGGTGGGCGGTCAGCCAGGCCACGACATCTCGCCGTCGCCATGCAAAGCCGTTCACGCTCCGGACCTCGATGCGTTTGTTGGCCAAAATCGTAATTCCTCGTCCTGTGACGGGCCGGGCCGGGCCCCGTACAAAGGTTGTCGAGTCCAGCGCCCCGGAGCAGTAGGACGTGTCGCAAAGATCCAATCCCGAGGGGCTTAATACAGGTAACGTGAGCGCTTCGCGTTGAAGGTGATGTAGGAGGCTTCAGTGGACAAAGTCGTGCATTTCGAGATTCCGTTCGAGGACAAAGACAGGGCGATGAAGTTCTATACGCAGTGCTTCGGCTGGCACCTGCAGGACATGCCCGAAATGAACTACGTGATGGCCAGCACGGTGGCCACCGGCCCGGATTACATGCCGACGGAACCCGGCGCAATCAATGGCGGCCTCACCCCTCGCCCGAAGGAAGCGCCGGGGCCGGTCGTCTACATCGGCGTCGCGTCGGTGGACGAGGCGGTGAAGAGGGTCACGGGCGCCGGCGGCAAGGTCGTCACGCCAAAGACGCCGATTCCAGGCATGGGCGCGTACGCCCGCGTGTCCGATCCCGAAGGCAACGTCCTCGGGCTCTTCGAGGGCGCACAATAGCAGAGTGCATCGGGCGACGTCCTCTCTCGCCGCAGGGCTGGCCGTGCTCTGCACGGCCGCGCTCGCGGCACATCTCCAAGGCACCGTGACGGGCGCCTGGTCCGGTTCGGTCATCGTCAAACACGATGGCAAGGCGGAAGAAGACTTCGTTCATGTCGCGTTGAAGCAGGATGGCGAAGCGCTCTCCGGCACCGCCGGTCCCGACGCCGACAATCAGTACCGAATCTCCAAGGGCAGGGTCACGACGGTAGACCGCACGACGTCGGTCACGTTCGAGTACATCTCGAACGGCGTGCACTCGGCGTTCAGCCTGAAACTGGTTGACGGAATGCTGAAGGGCGAGGCGCGTATCGAGGGTGAAGACGGCCGGCCGCACACCGCCACAGTCGAGTTGAAGCGCCACGCCCGGGCTGACGCCCCGGCCCGCGAACTGCGGTAGGCCTGCCGCAGGCCGACCCTTCAGGGTCGGCGGCGCGGGCGAACCTGCTAGACTCGCCTTCGGCAACCCCGCCAGTTCTAAGGAGATCCCGAATGTTCAAGAGAATGCTTTTTGTAGCGATGGCGATCGGCATGGCCGGCGCATGCGCTCCAGCACCCGCGCCGCCGCCAGCGCCTGTCGCTGTCGATACGTCCGCTGACGAAGCAAAGCTGAAGTCCGACGTCCAGAAATGGATGGATGACTTCAACGCCGGAAACGCGGAAGCCGTTGCCGGGCAGTACATGGAAGACGCCGTCCTGATGCCGCCGAACGCGCCCGCGTCGGTTGGCCGCACCGCCATTCGCGACGCGATTGCCAAGGAAGCGGCCGGCGTGAAGGCCGGGGGCCTGACGATGAAGACCACAGCGACCACAGGCGTCGGCGTGAACGGCGACATGGCGTGGATGAGCGGCAGCTATGCGGTCGTTGACGCGAATGGCGCCAACGTGGACGTCGGCAAATATCTGTCGGTGCACAAGAAGGTGAACGGCACGTGGCTCTACGTCCGCGACACCTGGAACTCAGACATGCCCCCGCCGCCTTCGCCGCCGGCGAAGAAGTAGCACGCCTCCTATCTCGATCACCTCGCCGGGCCGATACGCCGTGAGATCAATCCATGCTCGATCTCCACGGCTCTCCGGTCCCGGCGTGGTTCACCGTCGACGAAGTCGCCAGGGCCGCCGGCGTCACTGTTGACGCGGTGTGGCGGCTGGCCGGGCTCGGCCAGGCCGTCGTGCACGGGCAAGGACACTTGATCTCGACGGAAGACGCGGTCCATCTCGTCCGCGTCCTCGGCGGAGGCGCCGAACTCAGCTCTAAGCGGGCTCTCTTCAATAAGTTACCGCCGACCCCGAGAAAGACCGCGCCGAGTCTGGCCGCAGCCGGCATCGTCCACGCGGCCGGCGTACTCGTCCTGATTGCCCTGCCGTGGCTTGCGCTGGCGAACAAGCCGGCGTCCGACGACATTCCCAGGCCCCAGACCGCCGAGGCAAAGCTCGTCTTCATGATGATGCCGGGCCCCGGCGGCGGTGGCGGCGGTGGCGGACTTGCCCAGCCCAAACCGCCCCCACC
>CAZJTG010000057.1:13581-17884 GCA_964548865.1 uncultured Solibacteraceae bacterium | reverse complement strand
CATGGCCGCGTGCCCATACGACCAGCTCTTCATCGATCCGAACACGCGGACGGCGGAGAAGTGCAATTTCTGTGCGAACCGCGTCGAGAACAAGCTCGAACCGGCGTGCGTGAGCGTGTGCCCCACCGAGTGCCGTATTTTCGGCGACCTCGACGACCCGGCCTCCGAAGTCGCGCAGATCGTGCAGCGCGAAGCGTTCATGGTGCGCAAGCCGGAGAAGGGCACCGGCCCGAAGATCTTCTATCTCGGCGCCGACGAGGCCGCCATCCGCCCGGAGATCGCGGTTCGCCCCTTCATGTTCCGCGAGGGCCAGGTCAGCCTTCGTCCCATCGGCTCGAAGGATCCACAGGACAGCCTGCCGGGCGACCCGCGCGTGGATTACGACGTCCCGCACAAGCAGGCGTGGGGCTTCGACCTCGTCCTGTACCTCCTCTTCAAGGGCATCTCGACCGGGACGATGTTCCTGTCGGCGCTCCTGTGGTTCATGGGCGATCGCACGCCGCTCGCAGGACTCGGCGGGCCGTTCATCTCGGTCATCTTCGCGATCGCCACCGCGATCGTGCTCGTGATCGACCTCGAGCGGCCCGAACGGTTCTTCTACATCCTCACCCGGCCCAACTGGACGTCGTGGCTCGCGCGCGGCGCGTTCCTGCTGACGGCGCACAGCGGCCTCGCGACGCTCTGGCTCGGCGGCTACCTGATGGGTTGGGACGATCTGCTGGTGTGGATGGCGCCGCTCGTCATGGCGGCCGCCTTCGGCGCGACGGCCTACACGGGATTCCTCTTCGCCCAGGGCCTTGCGCGCGATCTCTGGCAGGGCCCGCACGGCACGATCGATCTTGTCGCGCAGGCAGCGGCTGAGGGCGCCGCCGCGATGCTCGTGGCGGCCATCGGCATCGACGCGGACGCCTCCACGATTCGCGCGCTGGCGCTGACGCTCGCGTTCGCGGCGCTCGCGCATGTGGCACTGCTGATTCTCGAGCACGTCTTCACGCCGAGCCCGACGATCGGCCACGAACTGGCCGCCCGCGCCATCCGCCGCGGTCCGTACGCGAAGCTCTTCTGGATCGGCGCCATCGGGTTTGGCGGTGTCGCGCCGCTCGCGCTCGTCTGGTGGGCGTCCACGGCGGCGTTCTCCATCCCGCTCCTCTCCCTGGCGGCCGTCGTGACGCTCATCGGCGGCTTCGCGTGGGAATACATCTGGGTCGAGGCCGGGCAGTCGGTTCCGAATTCCTGAAAAGACATGAAAAGGGCAAAGGGCAGAGGGCAAGGGGCAGAGGTGAGGAACGAACTGACGCCGGCCGGCGTTCACAGAATGTTGGCGCGCGAAGCGGGCTCCTCACCTTTGCCCTCTGCCCTTTGCCCTCTGCCCTTCCTGGAGTCTCGCCATGGCTGAATTCAGATCTCACCCCGATCCATCCGAGTGGGATGAGTTTGTCGACTTCGAGTCGACGTCATGGCCGAAGAAGGACCGCCGTCGCTACTGGATCATTCCGAGCATCTGTTTCAACTGCGAGTCGGCGTGCGGCATCATCGCGTACGTCGACAAGGACACCCTCGACGTCAGGAAGATCGAGGGCAACCCGGTTCATCCCGGCAGCCGCGGCCGCACGTGCGCGAAAGGCGTCGTCACTCCCAACCAGCTCGAGGATCCGGATCGCGTGTTGTATCCGCTGAAACGCGCGGGCGCGCGCGGCGGCGGCGAGTGGAAGCGCGTCTCGTGGGACGACGCGCTCGACGACTTGGGCGCGCGCATCCGCAAGGCGATCGTCGAGGGCCGTCGCAAGGAGCTGATGTACCACGTCGGCCGGCCGGGCGAGGACGGCTTCGCGAATCGGGTCGTTCAGGCCTGGGGCCTCGACGGTCACAACAGCCACACGAACGTATGTTCGGCGTCGGCGCGGCTCGGACATTTTCTGTGGACCGGCGCCGACCGCCCGTCGCCGGATCACGCGAATGCGAAGACGATCCTGCTGCTGTCGTCGCATCTCGAGTCCGGCCACTATTTCAATCCCCACGCGCAGCGCATCATCGAGGGCAAGTCGAAGGGCGCGCGGCTGATCGTCATCGATCCACGCCTGTCGAACACCTCCGCGAAGGCCGATCTCTGGCTGCCCGCGAATCCCGGCACCGAGGCTGCGCTGATCCTCGCGATCGCCCTGCGTCTATTGACAACCGGCCGGTACAACCGCGAGTTCGTCCGCCGCTGGGTGAACTGGGAGGAGTACCTGAAGGTGTCGCGTCCGGACGGACCGCGGACCTTCGAAGCCTTCGAAGACGCCCTGAAGCAGGAATACGCGCAGTTTACGCCTGAGTACGCGGCGGCCGAAACCGGGGTCACGACCGCGCAGATCATCGAAGCGGCCGACGCCGTGGCGGCGGCGGGCACGGCATTCTCGACGCACAGCTGGCGCGCCGCCGCCGCAGGACACCTGTGGGGCTGGCAGATCACGCGCAGTCTCTACCTGCTCGTCGTGCTCATGGGCGCCATCGGCGAACCCGGCGGCGTGAATCTTCACGCGACCAACAAGTTCGTCCCGAAGCACCCGAATCCCCCGCCGGCGCCCGAGTACTGGAACGAGCTGCTGTTTCCGAAGGAGTTCCCGCTCGCGTTCTTCGAGATGAGCTTCCTGCTGCCCCACTTCCTCAAGGAGGGACGGGGACGTCTCGACACTTATTTCACGCGGGTCTACAACCCGCTCTGGACCAACCCGGACGGCTTCTCCTGGATGGAGGTCCTGCAGGACGAGGCCAAGATCGGCTGTCACGTGGCCCTGACTCCGATCTGGAGTGAAACCGCGTGGTTCGCCGATTACGTGCTGCCGATGGGGCTCGGCACCGAGCGGCACGACACGATGAGCCAGGAAACCCACGCGGGCCGCTGGCTCGGATTCCGCCAGCCGGTCCAGCGTGTCGCGCGCGAGAAACGGGGCGAGAAGGTCGAGCTCACGCGCGATTCGAACCCGGGCGAGGTGTGGGAAGAAGCCGAATTCTGGATCGCGCTCTCGTGGAAGATCGACCCGGACGGCTCGCTCGGGATCCGCAAGTACTTCGAGTCGCCGTACCGCCCGGGCAAGAAGATCACCATCGACGAGTACTACGGCTGGATCTTCGAGAACTCGGTCCCGGGCCTTCCGGACGCCGCGAAGAACGAAGGACTGACGCCACTGCAGTACATGCGCAAGTACGGCGCGTTCCAGGTGGACGGAGTCGCGTACAGCAAGGCGCACGAACAGATCGTTGACGACGCGGCAGCGGGCGTGGACGTGGACGGCATCCGTCGCGCCGGGTTCAACACGCCCTCTCGCAAACTCGAGTTCTATTCGCCCACGCTCGCCGCGTGGGGCTGGCCCGAGCACGCCATCCCCAACTACTCGCCTGGCCACGTGTACTGGCGCGATCTCGATCGCGGCGCCAACGAGTTCGATCTGCTGCCGAACTTCCGGCTCCCGACGCTGATTCACACGCGCTCGCCCGTGAAGTGGCTGTACGAGATCTCGCACAACAACCCGCTCTGGATAGCCACCGGCGACGCGGAGAAGCTGGGCGTCGCGCCCGGCGACCTGGTCAAGGTCCGCACCGGTATCGGTCACTTCGTGACGCGCGCGTGGATCACCGAAGGCATTCGGCCCGGCGTCGTCGGCATGTCGCACCACCTGGGCCGCTGGCGCCTGAACGAAGACCAGGGCGGCGCGCGTGTGGCGACGTCGCTCGTGAAGATCACCGCGAAGGACGGCCGTTACGAAATGAAGCAAGTGCACGGCGCGGCACCCTTCTCGAGTGCCGATCCCGACAGCGCGCGTGTGTGGTGGAGCGAGATCGGCGTCCACCAGAACATCACGTTTCCGGTGCAGCCAGATCCGGTGAGCGGCATGCACTGCTGGCATCAGCGCGTGAAAGTCGAGAAGGCCGCCCCGACTGACAGCTACGGCGACATCGTGGTGGACACGAACGAGTCGTTCCGCCTCTACAAGGAATGGATGGCGAAGACCCGTCCCGCGCCAGGGCCCGACGGCACGCGCAGACCGTACTGGTTCGATCGACCGCTGAGACCTGTCAAGGACGCGTACAAGCTCTAATCGACATCGCGCTTTTCAGCTCACGCTTCGAGCCGACATGACGATCGAACGCGGCGTCTCCGCGGGCGGCGATGCGGAGCGGCGTAAGGCCGGCCGAGGTGATCTCGCGCACGTGGGCCGAGGTCCGCTCCGCCATGGTGAACATGCGCTCGAGGTCGCCCTGCAGCGATTCGATCGTGCCCTGGCGCGAGGCGATCTGCTCCAGCGCCCGTGAGATCTCCTGC